>NZ_JBCEWQ010000014.1:0-107915 GCF_038448545.1 Streptomyces sp. CLV115 | reverse complement strand
GAACGGACGCTTCCTTTGTACTCACCCGCAGAACACTCTCTGGGGCTTTCCTCCGGGCTTTTCCCTTCGGTCTTGCGTTTCCGACTCTATCAGACTCTTTCGTGTCCGATTCCCGGTCGAAGCGGGATCCTGCTTTTTCGCTTTCCAGTTCTTCGCTTTCGCGTTTCCCTTTCCGGCGGTTCCAACCTTACCAGACTCTTTTCGTTCCGTTTCCGGTCCGAATTTGAATTCCGGTGACCTTGGAGAGGCCTTGCCTTTCGGCGTGTCCGCTACATTAGTCGATTTCCTTGGCGGCTCATAATCGAGCCGAAAGGGATTGAATTACGGCATGCCGAATTCGCACCCGCCAGGGTGATTCGTAGGTAGTGGTTGGCCGCTCAGGGATGCTTCGGATGTGGTCCGGTGGACCTCATCGACAGCAGCACCCGTCTCAAGCGGCTCGGACTACATTAGGCGTCCCTCAAGGGCGAGTCAAGTTGCGCGTCGACGTGGCACATGGGCCCGGTAGGGGCTCACCGTGGGGTCACCGTCGATCCAGAATCGCCAGGGATGTGCGGCGCCGTCGCCGCCCACTCCGGTCCGGGGGCCGTTGCGTACCTGGTCGCGTGGGGGCGGGGTGCCGTGCAGTACGGACAGCGGGGCGCCGGGACGGGCGATGGCGTCGGTGCCGTTCAGCGCTCGGTCGACATCGAGGGCGGTGGCCAGGCGGGCCGGGCCTTTGGCCAGTTCCTTGTCATTGCGGGCCGAGTTTCGACGTTCGCGGGTGAGTTCGGCACCGACCTGGATGTCGCCGGCGCGGAGCAGGACCCCGCTCGCCCTGCCCTCGGGGCCGCACACCAGGTTGAGGCAGTGCCACATGCCGTAGGTGAAGTAGACGTACGCATGGCCGGGCGGTCCGAACATGACGCTGTTGCGTGCGGTGCGGCCTCTGAAGGCGTGCGAACCGGGATCGATCTCGCCTGCGTATGCCTCCACCTCGGTGAGGCGGAGCTCGATGGGTCCGTCCGGTGTGGCTCGCACCAGGGTCCGGCCCAGGAGGTCGGGTGCCACGTCCAGTACGGGGCGGTCGAAGAAGTCGCGTGTCAGCGGCGTACGGTCCAAGCCCTCGATCATGGCGGTCGAGGGTACCGGGAACCGACTACGGTCGTGGCGCGTATCTAGGGGTCAGGACCAAGGAGGAGTAAACATGGGCTTCAAGCGGCTGCTCGCGAGCATGGGTGCCGGTGGCGCTTCGGTGGAGACCGAGCTCTCCGAGCTCAACGTCGTACCGGGTGGGGTCGTCCAGGGCGAGGTGCGGGTCCAGGGCGGTTCCGTGGATCAGCGGATCGAGGGACTCTCCGTGGGCCTGCAGGCGCGGGTCGAGGTCGAGGGCAACGACACGGAGACCAAGCAGGACATCGAGTTCACCAAGCTGCGCCTCGGTGGCGCGTTCGAGGTGCGGGCCGGTGCCGTGCACGTCGTGCCCTTCGGGCTCGAAATTCCCTGGGAGACGCCGATCACGATGTTCGCCGGTCAGCATCTGCACGGCATGAACATCGGTGTGACCACGGAGCTGGAGATCGCGCGGGCGCTGGACTCGGGCGACCTGGACCCGATCAATGTGCACCCGCTGCCGGCCCAGCAGGCCATCCTCGACGCCTTCGGCCGGCTCGGCTTCGGCTTCCGCAGCGCGGACATGGAGCGCGGTCACATTCGCGGTACGCGTCAGCGGCTGCCCTTCTACCAGGAGATCGAGTTCTTCCCGCCGCAGCAGTACCGCGGGCTGAACCAGGTGGAGCTGACGTTCGTCGCGGACGACCGTGAGATGGACGTCGTCCTGGAGATGGACAAGAAGTCGGGCCTCTTCAGCGAGGGCAGCGACTCCTACCGCTCGTTCAAGGTCGGGCTGCACGACTACCAGGGGACCGACTGGGCGGCGTACCTCAATCAGTGGCTGGCGCAGGTCGGCGGTCAGCGCAACTGGCTCTAGGGTCGGTGGGAGACCTGCTGACAGCAGGAGAGCGATCAGGAGAGGTGCTGACGTGACCGAGCCGAAGAGGGCGCCGCTGCCGCACGACTTCCATCCGGAGGTGCCGTCGTTCACGGTGGCGAGCGAGGATCTCGCCCCCGGTGCCGTGCTGGCGGACGCTCAGGTGTTCGCGGCCGGGAACACCTCGCCGCAGCTGCGGTGGGAGGGTTTCCCGGCCGAGACCAAGAGTTTCGCCGTGACCTGCTTCGACCCCGATGCCCCCACCGGCAGCGGGTTCTGGCACTGGGTGCTCTTCGACATTCCGGCGTCGGTCACGGAGCTCCCGGCCGGTGCGGGCGGCGGGAAGTTCGAGGGACTGCCCGCCGGCGCCGTCCAGGCCCGTAACGACTACGGGTCGAAGGACTTCGGCGGTGCCGCTCCGCCGGCCGGGGAGAACCACCGTTACGTGTTCACGGTGTACGCGGTGGACACCGAGAAGCTGGGTGTCGACAGCGATGCGTCGCCCGCGGTCGTCGGTTTCAACCTGCGGTTCCACACGCTGGGCCGTGCTCAGCTGATCGGCGAGTACACCGGTCCCGCCTAGTACCCGGTGAGCCGAGAGTTCCCCCGCTGTTTGCCCTGCCCTGGTCCTGGAGAGATCAGGGCAGGGCATTTTTTTATTGCGTTGTCCATCACGGCTCGCCCGGCCAGAGTTGATCCGGGCCTGCCAGGGGGCGGCCGGCACACGGGAGGTGGGCGAGATGCGGGACACGCTGGTACTGAACGCGAGCTTCGAGCCGCTGTCGACGGTGACGCTGAACCGTGCGGTGGTGCTGATTCTTCAGGACAAGGCCGTCGTCGAGCAGTCGCATCCCGATCTCCGTATGCGTGGTGCCGCCGTGGACATTCCGGTGCCCCGGGTGATCAGGCTCTGCCGGTACGTACGGGTGCCGTTCCGAAGACATGCCCCCTGGTCGCGGAGGGGTGTGCTGATACGGGACCAGCACCGGTGCGCGTACTGCGGGCGGCGGGCGAGCACCGTCGACCACGTGGTGCCGCGCGCCCAGGGGGGTCAGGACACCTGGCTCAACACGGTGGCGTCCTGTGCCGAGGACAATCACCGCAAGGCGGCCCGGACGCCGGAGCAGGCGGGGATGCCGCTGCTGCGCCAGCCGTTCGTGCCGTCTCCCGCGCAGGCGATGCTGCTGGCGATGGGGTCCGGTGACCGGTCGGCGCTGCCGGAGTGGCTGGAGGGCACCGCAGCGTAGGCGGTGTACGCATTTCGTCGTGGTGAAGCCCGTCTCCGTGGGGAGGCGGGCTTCGCCGTGTCAGCGGAGCAGCAGCTGGACGATGGCGGCCGTGCCGACCGCGACGATGAGGACGCGCAGCACGGTGGGGCTGAGGCGGCGGCCGATCCTGGCACCGATCTGGCCGCCCAGCGCGGAGCCGACCGCGATCAGTACGACGGCTGTCCAGTCGAAGTGCGCGACGAAGAGGAAGAAGAGCGCGGCGATGCTGTTGACGACGGCGGCCAGGACGTTCTTGACGGCGTTGAGGCGCTGCATGGTGTCGTCGAGCAGCATGCCCATCAGGGAGAGGTAGATGATCCCCTGGGCGGCGGTGAAGTAGCCGCCGTAGACGCTGGCGAGCATCAGGCCGACGAACAGCAGCGGTCCGCCGTCGGGACGGGTGGGGGTGCCGGTGTGCTCACGCCGGCGCTGGACCGCTTTGCTGATGCGTGGTTGCAGGATGACCAGGACCAGAGCCAGGGCCACCAGGATCGGCACGATGGTCTCGAAGGCCGTCGAGGGCAGGGCCAGCAGGAGGGTGGCACCGGTGAGGCCGCCCACGAGGGCGCCGACCGCGAGCTTGAGTACGCGGCGGCCCTGTCCCTTGAGCTCCTCGCGGTAGCCGATGGCGCCGCTGACGGAACCGGGTATCAGGCCGAGGGCGTTGGAGACGGTCGCCGTGACCGGGGGAAGGCCGGTGGCGAGCAGTACGGGGAAGGTGATCAGCGTTCCCGAGCCGACGATCGTGTTGATCGTGCCTGCGCTGATGCCCGCGACGAAGACGGCGAGCATCTCCCAGATGTTCATTGCGTACCCCCCGTGCATGATCGGTGCTTGGTGCATTGATCATGCACGGGGCGTGTACGCGTCAGTCGACCGGGGGCTGTTCCCGGCGTTCCTTGCTGGTGTCGAAACCGGGGGCGCCGTTGCCGAGGTTGCCGAAGGCGCCGCTGAGGCCCTTGAGGGCGTCGCCGATCTCGCTGGGCACGATCCAGAGCTTGTTGGCGTCGCCCTCGGCGATCTTCGGGAGCATCTGGAGGTACTGGTACGAGAGGAGCTTCTGGTCCGGGTCGCCGGCGTGGATCGACTCGAAGACCGTACGGATCGCCTGGGCCTCGCCCTCGGCCCGCAGGGCCGATGCCTTGGCCTCACCTTCGGCGCGCAGGATCGCGGACTGCTTCTCGCCCTCCGCGGTGAGGATCGCGGACTGGCGCGTTCCTTCGGCCTGGAGGATCGCGGCGCGCTTGTCACGGTCGGCGCGCATCTGCTTCTCCATCGAGTCCTGGATGGAGGTGGGCGGCTCGATCGCCTTGAGCTCGACGCGGTTGACGCGGATGCCCCACTTGCCGGTGGCCTCGTCGAGGACGCCGCGCAGGGCCGCGTTGATCTCCTCGCGGGAGGTCAGGGTCCGCTCCAGGTCCATGCCACCGATGATGTTGCGGAGGGTGGTGACGGTGAGCTGCTCGATCGCCTGGATGTAGCTGGCGACTTCGTAGGTCGCGGCCCGCGCGTCGGTCACCTGGTAGTAGATGACGGTGTCGATGTTGACGACCAGGTTGTCCTGGGTGATCACCGGCTGGGGCGGGAACGGCACGACCTGTTCACGGAGGTCGATGCGGTTGCGGATGGAGTCGATGAATGGAACGACGATGTTCAGGCCCGCGTTGAGCGTGCGGGTGTAACGGCCGAAGCGTTCCACAATGGCGGCGCTGGCCTGCGGGATGACCTGGATCGTCTTGATCAGGGCGATGAAGACGAGCACCACCAGAATGATCAGAACGATGATGATCGGTTGCATCGTGTTCCTCGTTGCCCTTCGGTTGCCGACGGATCGCGATGATCGAGGTCGAGTTCGCGGGAGGGGCCGGAAGCTGTACCGGCCCCGATCTCATGATGATCGACATCGAGTCTGACAGAACGCGCTCTGCCTTGTGGGTGGTTCGGTCACATGACGACTGCCGTGGCTCCGTCGATGTCGACGACATCGACCTGTTGGCCGGGATCGAAGCTCTGGCCCTCGTCGAGTGCGCGGGCGGACCAGATCTCACCGGCCAGCTTGATCCGGCCGCCGCTGCTGTCGACCCGCTCCAGGACAACTGCCTGACGGCCTTTCAGCGCATCGATGCCGGTGGCGAGTTGGGGCCGGTCGCTGCGGTGTCTGGCGGCGATCGGGCGGACCACCGCGATGAGCGCCACGGAGACCACGACGAACACCAGCACCTGGGCCACGATGCCGCCGCCGAGTGCCGCGACGACAGCCGCTGCGACCGCTCCGACGGCGAACATGCCGAACTCGGGCATCGCAGTCATGACGAGTGGGATGCCCAGTCCCACTGCGCCGATCAGCCACCACACCCACGCGTCGATGTCCACGGGGCCATGGTAGAACCGCGACCGCCCTCGCGGACAGGGCGCAAGCCGGCCGCTGCGCCGAGTTGCGGCCGGGAGCCGGTGCCGGCGGGGGTTACGAGAGCGGCAGTCCGTGGGCCGTGTAGCGGTCGCCGGTGTGCTCGACGACGAGCGGCAGTCCGAAGCACAGGGAGAGGTTGCGGGAGCTGAGTTCGGTCTCCATGGGGCCCGCGGCGAGCACCTTGCCCTGGCGGATCATCAGGACGTGGGTGAACCCGGGGGCGATCTCCTCGACATGATGGGTGACCATGATCATGGAGGGGGCGTACGGGTCGCGGGCCAGCCGGCCGAGGCGCCGGACCAGGTCCTCGCGGCCGCCGAGGTCGAGTCCCGCCGCCGGCTCGTCGAGGAGCAGCAGTTCGGGGTCGGTCATCATGGCGCGGGCGATCAGGGTGCGCTTGCGCTCGCCCTCGGACAGGGTGCCGAACTTGCGGTCGAGGTACTCGGTCATGCCGAGCCGGTCGAGGAAGGCGCGGGCGCGCTCCTCGTCGACGGCCTCGTAGTTCTCGTGCCAGGTGGCGGTCATGCCGTACGCGGCGGTGAGCACCGTCTGCAGCACGGTCTGGCGCCGGGGCAGCTTCTCGGCCATGGCGACGCCCGCGATGCCGATGCGGGGACGGAGCTCGAAGACGTCGGTGCCGACGCCGCCGAGCTGCTCGCCGAGGATCTTGGCGGTACCGGTGCTCGGGAAGAGGTAGCTGGACGCGATGTTGAGGAGGGTGGTCTTGCCGGCGCCGTTGGGGCCGAGGATGACCCAGCGCTCCCCCTCCTTGACCGACCAGGAGACGTCGTCCACCAGAGCGCGTCCGTCGCGGACCACGGATACGTCCACCAGCTCCAGTACATCGCTCATGGCGCGTTGTCTCCCCATGCAGTGTCGAGATCGTCGGTACCTGTGGGCACAGCTCCCAGGGAAATCTACGCCACCGCGCGAGTGCTCCCGGCGCTGGGCCCGAGTGACGACAGCCCCCGGGTCCGTTCCCTAGGGTGTTCCCATGCTTTCGGAACCACGCTCAGGGCTGTTGGCCGCTTGGGGAAACGCGCTTCTGGCGGGACTGGTGTCGCCGGACGAGGCGGCGCTCGCCATTGTCGGGGAGGACGCGGTGCACCGCGTGGAGGGGCTGCCGGGCGAGGCGGGGCCGGTCGGGCTCACGCTGGCGCTCGGCCGGCTGCGGGGTCTGGGGGTGACGGGCTTCCGGGTGGCGCTGCCGGCGCCGGGCCATCCGCTGGGGCTGAGCGGACCGCCGGACTTCAACGCGCGGGCGTTGGAGGCCGAGGAGGCGGTGGTGGCCTTCGGTGCGCCGTACGGACTGGTTCCCGAGGTGCGTGAGGTGGGACCGGCCGGGGATCTGCACATCGAGGTGGTGTGGCGTTGTCTGGCGGTGCGGGAGGCGCCGCCGGCCGATGTGCCGTCGCTGGGCGAGGCGGAGCGGGAGCTCGCCGAGGCGTTGCGGGACGCGACGGCGGTGCTGTCGCGGTTGGACGTGGCCGGTTCGGGGCCGGTGGCGGACGCGGCGGTGGACGCGTACCGGGCGCGGGCGGAGCGGGGGCGCGAGGTGCTGGCTCCGGGTTATCCGCCGCGGGCGGTGCGGGTGCTGGAGCTGGCGCAGCGGGTGGGGCTGCTGATCTCGGTGGCGTACGAGAACGGGCACGGCGGGGCGGTGAGCGCCTCGGAGATCGCGGCCAGGGGCGAGGCGCTGCGGCCGGTGGAGCGGGTGGCCCGGCGGGCGCAGGTCGCCGCGTACAACGCGTATGTGGAGGAGCGCGAGCGGGAGCGGTGAGCGGGAGCCGCCGGACGGGCGGACGGCGGGAGCCGCCGGACGGGCTCGATGCGCCCGTCCGGCGAGGTGTGACCGTGGCGCCGGCCGGCCGCGGGGTCGGTCAGCCGTTCAGGCCGAGGTTGCCGAAGGCCGGGTTGAGCAGGCCGATCACGTCGACCGTGCTGCCGACCACGTCGACGTGCACCGGGACCTGAATCAAGTTGCCGCTGACCACGCCCGGGAGTGGGCCGCGTCGCCGCCGGCGCCCGCGCCGTGTCCGGTGGCGGAGGCGGCGCCCGCGCCGGCGGCGACGATCCCACCGGCGATCACGGTGACGGCAGCGGCCTGCTTCAGGATCCTCCTGGCGTGGCAGCGGCCGACCGCCGCAGCACCCCGGAGAACGCCCCGGGGCCGAACAGGTTGCGCCGTCCGGGTGACACACACCCGGCAGTATGAATCTCAGCCCGGAGGAAGACGGTCCGCGCCCGGACGAAGACGGTCCGCTCCGGCGCAGGTCAGCCCGCCGCCCCGTGTCGCACCGCCCACAGGGCCGCCTGGGTCCGGTCCGAGAGGTCGAGCTTCATCAGGATGTTCGAGACGTGTGTCTTGACGGTCTTCTCGGAGAGGACCAGCGCTCGCGCGATCTCGCGGTTGGAGCGGCCGTCGGCGATCAGTCCGAGCACCTCCCGCTCCCGTTCGGTGAGGGTGCTCCCCCGGCCCGTGCCGCTGCCCGAGTCCTCCTGGGCGAGCAGGGCCCCCGCGACCTCCGGCTGGAGCAGGACGTGGCCCGCGTACACCGAGCGGATCGCACCGGCCAGGGCGTCCGGGTCGACGTCCTTGTACACGTAACCGGAGGCTCCGGCGCGCAGCGCGGGGACCACGGTGCGCTGCTCGGTGAAGCTGGTGACGATGAGGACCTTGGCCGGGCTCTCCAGCTCACGGAGCCTGCGCAGCGCCTCGATGCCGTCGGTGCCGGGCATCTTGATGTCCATCAGGACGACATCGGGGCGGAGCTCCTCGGTCCTGGCCACTCCTTCGGCACCGTCGGCCGCCTCGCCGACCACCTCTATGTCGTCCTGGATCTCCAGGAACGTCCGCAGGCCGCGGCGGACCACCTGGTGGTCGTCGACCAGCAGCACCCTGATGATCTTGTCAGGCACCGGGTACCTCCATCTCGATCGTGGTGCCCCTGCCGGGCGCCGATTCAACGTTGAGCCTTCCGCCGACGCCGTTCGCACGGTCCCGCATGGACACCAGGCCCAGGTGCCTGCCCGCCTGCCGGATCGCCGCGGGTTCGAAGCCGCTGCCGTCGTCGGTGATCCGCAGCAGTGTGCCGCTGCCGTGCCGGGCCAGTGTGACCTCGACGTGCTCCGCCCCGGAGTGGCGCAGTGCGTTGTGCAGGGCCTCCTGGGAGACCCTCAGCAACGCCTCTTCGTGGGCGGCCGGCAGGGCCCGGGTGCCCAGGCTCTCGAAGGTGACCCGGGCGGTGTGGGCCCGGTCCAGGACCTGGATCTGGGTACGGAGGGTGGCGACCAGGCCGTCCTCGTCGAGCGCGGCGGGGCGCAGCTCGACGACGGCGGCGCGCAGCTCGTCCACGGCTTCCGCGGCGAGCGCGGCAACCTGCTGGAGCTCACCCTTGGCGCGGGCCGGGTCGCGGTCCACCAGGGCGGCGGCGGCCTGGGCCGTCAGCCGCAGCGAGAAGAGCTTCTGGCTCACCGCGTCGTGCAGCTCGTGGGCGAGCCGGGACCGCTCCTCGGCGATGGTGAGCTCGCGGCTGCGTTCGTAGAGCCGGGCGTTGGTGAGGGCGATCGCCGCGTGCTGGGCGAGGATGGCCAGCAGTTCCTCGTCCTCGGCGGTGAAGCCGCAGCTGCCCTCGGGCTTGGGGCAGCGCTTGTTGGCGAGGAAGAGCGCGCCGATGACCTCCTCGCCGTCCCTGATGGGCAGGCCGAGGAAGTCGGACATGTCGGGGTGGGCGGCGGGCCAGCCCTCGAAGCGGGGGTCCTTGCGGACATCGGCGAGCCGCTCGGGCTTCGCCTCGTGGAGCATCGAGGCGAGGATGCCGTGCTGTCTGGGCAGCGGGCCGATGGCCTTCCACTGCTCGTCGCTGACACCGTCGACGACGAACTGGGCGAAGCCGCCGTGGTCGTCTGGGACGCCCAGGGCGGCGTACTCGGCGTCCAGCAGCTCGCGGGCCGAGACGACGATCTTCTTCAGGACGTCGCGCACTTCGAGATGCCGGCTCATGGCGAGCAGCGCGGCGCTCACGGCGGCGAGACCCGACGACGGGCGATGGCTCATGGCCTCACCGTACCGGCGGGGTTCGAACGCCGTATCGGCCTGTGGACGGCCGCCGGTTAGGGCGCAGGGACTAGGTCCCTCCGCCAGTTCGCGAGAACCGCCTCCCCTCAGGGACGGCCTTCCTCCAGGACCGGCCTCCTGTACGGGAACGGCCCCGCACACAAGGGATGCGGGGCCGTCAGATACCCCACACACCCCGGAATCTCACACTCCGGATTGCTGGAGCAACGGTTTGTGAGGTTGCCACCCGCCCGGTGTGAGGCCGCGCATAGGACCCACGTCACTTACGAAGTCTGCTAGTGGACACATAAGCGCCACATCAATGGTTATGAGCGCGGGCCGACACGTTCGAGCGGAGCCCCGGTCCACTACCCGGGTTCGTACGTCACACCTTTGCCACCAGATTTTGCGGGCGCTAAGAATTGCTCTCGTCCCCGACGGAGATGCGCGAACGCCTCCCGTCTTCGTCCTCCGTGAGGACTCCCGCTATTCGAAGAGGTGCGTCTGCATGTCCGTGTCCAGCATCCCCGGCCGTCGTCGTCGCCTGAACAAGACCCAGAAGCTCTCCGTCGCGGGAATCTCCGCCATGGCCGTCGCCGCACTCTCGTTCTCGCTCGTCCCCGCCAACGCCGACCCCAAGCCCGAGGCCGAGACCCCCGTGTCCGCCGCCCCCGTGGTCCTCGCGTCGGCCGCCGGTACTCCGCAGGCCAAGGCCGTGCAGGCCAGCATCATCGAGCAGCACTCCACCGCCGAGAAGCTGGTGAAGGCCGCCGACCTCGCCAGGGCCAAGAAGGCCGCCGCCGCGAAGGCCAAGGCCGCCAAGGCCGCCGAGGCCGCCGAGGTCAAGGCCCGGGCCGCCGCGAAGGCCAAGGCCGAGGCCGCCGCCAAGGTGAGGGCGAAGGCCGTCGCCGCCGAGCGCACCGCGCCGCAGGCCGCCAGCCGCTCCGAGGCCCGTACCCCGGTGTACGCGAACAACCTGGACGGCTGGATCAACCAGGCCCTGGACATCATGCGGGCGAACGGCATCCCCGGCTCGTACAACGGTCTGCACCGCAACATCATGCGCGAGTCGACCGGCAACCCGAACGCGGTCAACGGCTGGGACATCAACGCCCAGAACGGCACCCCGTCCTGCGGCCTGCTCCAGGTCATCCAGCCGACGTTCAACGCGTACCACGTCCCGGGCACCTCGTCGAACATCTACGACCCGGTCGCCAACATCACCGCCGCGGCCAACTACGCGGCCGACAAGTACGGCTCGATCGACAACGTCAACAGCGCCTACTGACCGGCACCGCGGATCGCCGGACGGCATCCGCACACGCCGAAGGGCGGCACCCCGCGTGGGGTGCCGCCCTTCGGCGGTCGTGTGCCGGGCCCGCGCTACTTGCGCATGACCTCCGGCTCGTGGCGGCGCAGCAGTCGCGCGACCACGACGCCGCAGATGATGCCGAGCAGCAGCAGCACCGAGATGTTGATCCCCCACTGAGTGGCCGAGTGCTCCCACAGCGGGTCGAGATCGGTCGGGTTCTTCGGATCCCACGGCGCCATGAGGTGCGAGAGGTCGAGCGTCGTGCCCGCGCCCGCGATGGCCCAGCGGGACGGCATCAGCCAGGCGAACTGCTCCAGGCCCGGCGAGCCGAACACCTGGAAGAGGATGCCGGTGAAGACGACCTGGACGATCGCGAACATGACCAGCAGCGGCATGGTCTTCTCGGCGGTCTTCACCAGCGAGGAGATCACCAGGCCGAACATCATCGAGGTGAAGCCGAGCACGATGATCGTCAGGCAGAGCTCGACGGCCGGCGGCATGATCAGGCCCTCGGCCGGCAGCTCGCGGGTGGCGAAGCCGATGCCGCAGATGATGACGCCCTGGAAGGCGGTGATCACGCCGAGGACGATCACCTTCGACATCAGATAGGCGGAGCGGGAGAGGCCGGTGGCCCGTTCCCGTTCGTAGATGACGCGTTCCTTGATCAGTTCTCGTACGGAGTTGGCCGCGCCGGAGAAGCACATGCCGACCGCGAGGATCAGCATGATCGTTCCGGCCGCTCCGTTGAACCGGGACGGCGGCTTCGGCGGGGCCAGGCCGAAGTCGGCCGGGATGACCACGCTGACGACGCCGAGCACCGCGGGCAGGATCACCATCAGACCCATGAAGCCCTTGTCGGACGCGATCACCGAGACGTAGCGGCGCATCAGGGTCCACAGCTGGGCCGACCAGCTCTGCGGCTTCGGCGGGCGCATCTGCTGCGGGGGCGGCATGTGTACGGACTGTGCGGCGACGGCGTCGATGTCCGCGGCGTACATCTGGTAGTGCTGCGATCCGCGCCAGCGGCCCGACCAGTCGTAGTCGCGGTAGTTCTCGAACGCGGAGAAGACGTCGGCCCAGGTGGTGTAGCCGAAGAAGTTGAGCGCTTCCTCCGGCGGGCCGAAGTAGGCGACGGACCCGCCCGGCGCCATGACCAGCAGCTTGTCGCAGATCGCCAGCTCGGCGACGGAGTGCGTGACGACCAGGACGGTGCGGCCGTCGTCCGCCAGACCGCGCAGCAACTGCATGACGTCGCGGTCCATGCCCGGGTCGAGGCCGGAGGTCGGCTCGTCCAGGAATATCAGCGACGGCTTGGTGAGCAGCTCAAGGGCGACGGAGACGCGCTTGCGCTGACCGCCGGAGAGCGAGGTGACCTTCTTGTCCTTGTGGATGTCGAGCTTGAGCTCGGCGAGGACTTCGAGGATCCGGGCCTGGCGCTCGGCCTCGGTGGTGTCCGCGGGGAAGCGGAGCTTGGCCGCGTACTTGAGCGCCTTGGTGACGGTGAGTTCCTTGTGCAGGATGTCGTCCTGCGGGACCAGACCGATGCGCTGGCGCAGTTCGGCGAACTGCTTGTACAGGTTCCGGTTGTCGTAGAGCACGTCGCCCTGGTTGGCGGGCCGGTAGCCGGTGAGCGCCTTGAGCAGGGTGGACTTGCCGGAGCCGGACGGGCCGATGACCGCGACGAGCGACTTCTCCGGGACGCCGAAGGAGACGTCCTTGAGGATCTGCTTCCCGCCGTCGACCGTCACCGTGAGGTGGCGGGCGGAGAAGGAGACCTCACCGGTGTCGACGAACTCTTCGAGCCGGTCGCCGACCAGGCGGAAGGTCGAGTGGCCGACACCGACGATGTCGTTCGGCCCGATCAGCGCGGAGCCCGACTTCTGCAGCGGCTGACCGTTGACGTACGTGCCGTTGTGGGATCCGAGGTCACGGATCTCGAAGCGGCCGTCGGGGGTCGCGTGGAATTCGGCGTGGTGGCGGGAGACCTGGAGGTCGGAGACGACCAGTTCGTTCTCCAGCGCACGACCGATGCGCATGACGCGACCGAGGTCCAGCTGGTGGAACGTGGTCGGGCTGCGGTCTCCGTACACCGGCGGAGCCCCCGCGGCTCCGCCCGTGCCGGGCGGGTTCGCCACGCCCTGCTGCTGCGGGACCTGCGGTTGCACGGGCTGCTGCGGCGGCACTCCCTGGGGTGCCTGCTGCGGCCAGCCCTGCTGCGGCTGCTGCGGCTGGTGCGGGGCGGGGGCCTGCCGGCCGGGCCAGCCGGCGCCGCCCTGCTGGGGCTGCTGGACCGGTGCCTGCTGGGCACCCGCGCCCTGTCCGCTGTACGCGTCGGCACCCGCCGCGGCGGTGAGGCTCAGCCGCGGGCCGTCAGTGGCATTGCCCAGGTGCACGACCGAGCCGGGGCCGATCTCCAGTTGCTGGATCCGGTTGCCCTGCGCATAGGTTCCGTTGGTGCTGCCGTGGTCCTCGATGAACCAATTCCGGCCTCCCCAGCTGATCGTGGCGTGCCGCCACGACACTCTGGCGTCGTCGATCGTCAGGTCGCCCTGCGGATCGCGACCCAGGGTGTACGACCTGGACGGATCGAGCGTCCAGGTCCTGCCATTCAATTCCAGTACGAGTTCCGGCACTCCGCGCCCCACTAGTTGTCCCCCGAGTTACCCCCATCGCAGGGAGTCTAGGGATGCTGAACATCGTGGGGAACTATTCCAGGAGCGGTCCCCGATACGAAAGTCGAGCAGCCCGAAGACCCTGCCTGGACCTGCATCGTTACGGTGCCGACACGAACCGCGGAAGCGGCGCGCGGCCAAAGGGAACAGGGCACGGCAAGCGACCCGAGTGCGCATGAATCACCGGTTTCCGGAACATCCCGGTCACCCCGCGCCCGTGGTCCCGCAGCCCTGCCGGACACCGGCCGGATCCGGGCGCGCGCGGTCCGTCACCACGCGCGGGCGCCGGGCGGGTGTGGGTGTCCGACGCGCTGTCCGGTCCTCGGGACGGGCCGCCGGAGCGCCGGGGCGGACCGATACGGTGGAAGCACCATGAGCGCATCTCAGCCACCTCGGTCCTCCTCGTCTCCTGAGTCCCCTGAGTCCCGTTCCGAGCCCCCCGGGTCCTCTCGGGGCGCCGGCACCCCCACCCTTCTCGTGAAGATCTTCGGGAAGGACCGCCCCGGTATCACCGCCGGGCTCTTCGACACCCTCGCCGCCTACTCGGTCGACGTCGTCGACATCGAGCAGGTCGTCACCCGTGGCCGCATCGTCCTGTGCGCGCTGGTCACCGCCCCGACCGCGGGCGGCACCACCGAGGGCGATCTGCGGGCGACCGTGCACAGCTGGGCCGATTCGCTGAAGCTCCAGGCCGAGATCATCTCCGGTACCGGTGACAACCGGCCGCGTGGTGACGGGCGTTCCCATGTGACGGTGCTCGGGCACCCGCTGACCGCGGAGTCGACCGCCGCCATAGCGGCCACGATCACCTCCACCGGCGGCAACATCGACCGCATCTTCCGGCTCGCGAAGTATCCGGTCACGGCGGTCGAGTTCGCCGTGTCCGGCACCGCCACCGAGGAACTGCGCACCGCACTGGCGACGGAGTCCGCCGGCATCGGCGTCGATGTCGCGGTGGTGTCGGCCGGTCTGAGCCGCCGGGCACAGCGCCTGGTGGTCATGGACGTCGACTCGACACTCATCCAGGACGAGGTCATCGAGCTCTTCGCCGCCCACGCGGGCTGCGAGGACAAGGTCGCCGAGGTGACCGAGCAGGCGATGCGCGGCGAGCTCGATTTCGAGCAGTCGCTGCACGCGCGGGTGGCGCTGCTGGCCGGGCTCGACGTGTCGGTGGTGGACAAGGTGCGTGCCGAGGTGCGACTGACGCCGGGCGCGCGCACCCTGATCCGTACGCTGAAGCGGCTCGGCTATCAAGTCGGTGTGGTCTCGGGCGGGTTCACCCAGGTCACCGACGATCTGAAGGAACGGCTCGGGCTCGACTTCGCCTCTGCCAACACGCTGGAAGTGGTCGACGGAAAGCTCACCGGCCGGGTCGTCGGCGACATCGTCGACCGGGCCGGCAAGGCCCGGCTGCTGCGCAGCTTCGCCGAGCAGGCCGGGGTGCCGCTGGCGCAGACCGTCGCGATCGGTGACGGTGCCAACGACCTGGACATGCTGAACACCGCCGGGCTCGGGGTGGCCTTCAACGCCAAGCCGGTGGTCCGCGAGGCCGCGCACACCGCGGTGAACGTGCCGTTCCTGGACACCGTGCTGTATCTGCTCGGCATCACCCGCGAGGAGGTCGAGGCCGCCGACGGCCTCGTCGACTGACGCGTTCGCACAGCGTCGACCGACGCGACTCACGCGTTCGCACAGATGTGTCGCAGGCCCCCGGCGCTACTCGCGCCGGGGCCCTGCGACGTACGGGAACGAGGTCAGTCGTTGGGCGTCCAGTACTCGACCAGCTTGCCCACTCCGTGTTCCACGCCCTTCCAGGAGCCGGTGAACTCGACGACGGCGAACGCCGCGGTGGGGAAGCCGCCGCGGGTCATCCGGGACAGTGCGTCGCCCTCGGACGACTCCGAGAGGGCGTCGGCGACCGCGTGCATACCGGGGTTGTGGCCGATGACCAGGAGGTTGTGCACATCGTCGGGGGTCTCGTTGATCAGCGCGATCAGCTCACCGAGGGATGCCTCGTACAGCCGGTCCTCGTACACGGTCCTGGGGCGCTGCGGCATCTCGTGGACGGCCAGCTTCCACGTCTCGCGGGTCCGGGCCGCGGTGGAGCAGAGGGCCAGCTCGGGGGCGATCCCGGAGTCGACGAGTTTGCGGCCCGCGACGGGGGCATCCTTGCGGCCGCGCTCCGCGAGCGGTCGCTCGTGGTCGGAGTCCTGCGACCATTCCGCCTTTGCATGCCTGAGAAGGACGATCCTGCGAGGTGTATCGACGCTCATACACCTCAGCTTCGCATGAAATGTGCCGCCCGGCGCAGGGTGTTGGCGGGCTTCCGCGGGGTGCGCGGACGACGTCAGCCGGTCACCAGGGCCGTGATTCGCGCGAGCAACCGGCTGATCGCCGGGTCGGCGGTCGCGGCCTGCGCCTCGCCGGATCCCATGATCAGCAGCAGAAGTGCGGCGAACGCGATCGCGGGCAGCGCGATGGCCCACCAGGGCAGCCGGACCTCGACGCTTCCGGTGGCCGGGTGGGTGGTCGGGGTGTGCGTTCGGGCCGGCATGTCCGCCTCCGCGGGTCTTCGGTGCTGATACCGAAAACCTACGGACTCGGGGCGGCCTGCCCCATCCGGCGGTCCACCCACTTCACCCTGACCCTGGCCCCCTAGGGGACACGGGGGCCAGCCCCACCATCGGCGGCCGTACGGCCCGAAGGACGCGTACGGCCGGGGGTGCGCATGGCCGGTGGCCGTACTGCTCAAGGAGATGCGTACGGCTCATGGGGCACGTACGGCTCAGGGGGACGCGATCGAGGCGATCACTGCGACGATCACGGTGATCAGCAGCATCGCCCCGAGCACCATGAGGAACTTCTTCTGACCGTTCTGGGGATTCGGGTCGAGCACAGGAGACATGGGCTCAGTCTCGCACTTCAGCATTCGTCCTCGATGGTCCGGTCCCGCCCGGCGAGGATTCCGACCGCCATCTGCGGCACCATGAGGCCCGCCATCAGTGCGATCGGCAGTTCCCAGCCGCCGCTGTGCTGGTAGAGCACACCGATCAGCAGCGGTCCCGGGATCGAGATCAGATAGCCGACGGACTGCGCGAACGCGGACAGCCGGACCACTCCGGCCCCGCTGCGGGACCGCATGCCGATCATGGTCAGGGCGAGCGGGAAGGAGCAGTTCGAGATGCCCAGCAGCAGCGCCCAGGCCCAGGCGCCGCCGGCCGGTGCGAGGTAGAGGCCCGCGTAGCCGAGGAGGCCGCAGCTGCCGAGGAAGACGACGATCGCGCCCTGGTTCTTCATCCGGGTCGCGACCCGGGGGATGACGAAGGCGAGCGGCACGCCCATCGCCATGGTCACGGCGAGCAGCACACCCGCCGTGCCGGCCGAGACCCCGGCGTCGCGGAAGATCTGCGGCATCCATCCCATGGTGATGTACGCGGCGGTGGCCTGCAGCCCGAAGAAGCAGGCGAGGGCCCAGGCGGTACGGCTGCGGGTGATCCGCAGGGCGGGGGCGTCCGGCTGCTGGGCGGCCTGCTTCCCCGGGGCACCGCCGCGGTCCCGTACCAGCGGGATCCAGGGCAGGATCGCGGCGGCGGCGAGCACGGCCCAGACCCCGAGCCCGAGCCGCCAGCTGCCGCCCATCGCACTGGTCATGGGCACGGTCACGGCGGCGGCCAGCGAGGTGCCGAGGGCCAGGGCCATCGAGTAGAGCCCGGTCATGGAGCCGACCCGGTCCGGGAACCAGCGCTTGACGATCACCGGCATCAGGACGTTGCTGACGGCGATGCCCATGAGGGCGAGGGCGCTCGCGGCGAGGAAGCCGGCCGTCCCGCCGACGAGCGGCCGGATCACCAGACCGGCGGTGATGGCGGTCATGCCGGCGCAGACGACCGCGCCCGGGCCGAAGCGGCGGGCGAGGCGCGGCGCCATGATGCCGAAGACCGCGAAGCAGAGCGGCGGTACGGAGGTCAGGACACCGGCGACGCTGCCGCTCATGTGCAGCCCGTCGCGCACCTCTTCGAGGAGGGCGCCGAGGCTGGTGATGGCGGGGCGGAGGTTGAGCGCGGTGAGGACCAGCCCGACGACGACCAGCCGGAGCATCCAGGGGGCGGCCCCGTCGGCGGCCGGTGTTGTCCGGGAGGCCGGCGGGGTCCGCACGGCCGTGGCTGTCCGCGCGGCCGTGGATTTCGTGGGGTCGTCCACCGTGGTGGCGGGGGTCAAGGTCCGGGTCTGGGGCCGGGTCTCGTCGTCGGGCATGAGGCCCATCATAGAATCATGGGATGATTGATTGTCCAATCGTTCTGGAGCCACCCCGGTAACGGGCCGCTCTGAGACGATTCGCGGCAGGCGGAGCAACGTTCCCGCCGTCCCCGCAGCCCCCGTCCGCCACCCAAGCAACCCGACCAAGGAGCACCATGACGCTGACGTCTCCGCGGCGTTCGGCCCTCGCCGACCAGGTGATCGCCCAGTTGAGGAACCAGATCACCTCGGGCGAGTGGCCCGTGGGTTCGCGCATTCCCACCGAGCCCGAGCTGGTGGAGCAGCTGGGGGTGGCCCGCAACACCGTGCGCGAGGCCGTGCGCGCCCTCGCGCACAACGGCCTGCTCGACATCCGGCAGGGCTCGGGCACCTATGTCGTGGCCACCAGCGAGCTGGCCGGGGTGATGCACCGCCGTTTCGCCTCCGCCGATCCCCGCCATGTCGCCGAGCTGCGCTCCACCCTGGAGTCCTCGGCGGCGAGGCTGGCGGCCGCCCGGCGCACCGAGCGGGATCTCAAGCAGCTGGACGCGCTGATGGCGCGCCGGGAGGAGACCTGGGCCGAGGGTGACGCCGAGGCGTTCGTCGCGGCGGACGCGACGCTGCACCTGGCCGTGGTCGCCGCCTCGCACAACGACGTACTGACCGGTCTCTACGCCGACCTGGGCGATCTGCTGCGCGACTATCTCCGCGGCGACATCGGTCATGAGCTGCGGCCGGAGAACCACATGGACCACGGCAGGCTGGTCGAGGCGATCCGGGCGGGGGACGGGGAGGCGGCGGCGGCCGAGGCCGCGAGCCATGCGTTGAGCTGTCTGGTGGACCGGGTATAGGCCCCTCGTCCGGGTCATGCCGGGTTCGCGTGCCCCGGTGCCGGGCCGCTGCGAGGTCTCAGGCCGTCGACGGGTCACGCACCTGGTGCGTGACCCAGACGGCGCCGACTTCCTTCCAGCAGCGGTCGTCGATCCGTACGGTCCGGCCGGGGGCCACGTCGACCGGGGCGGCGTCGGCGTCTATGTCCCACCAGCGGCGGCACTCGGTGTGCAGCTGTACCCGGTCGGTGGAGGGGTACGGGTTGTGGCAGTACGTGACGACCCGGGAGCCCCGGACCGACGTACGGCATTCGGCTCCGGCGGGGTCGGGAGGAGCGGCGGGGGCGGACGCCCCGGCCCCCATCCGCCCCGCCACGGATATCCCCACCGGGGCGGCGAGTCCGGCGACGGCTATGGAGGCCGCCAGCAGGGCGCAGGTCCGGCGACGTGTGGCGCGCACGGCGACCTCCTCCCCGCAGCCTGACCCGAAGTCCGGTTCACCACATTCTGCGGTGGATCGACCATCTTTTCGACTTGAGCGGGCCGGAGCCGGGCCCGGACGCACCGGAGCCGCGCACCACCTGCTCGGAGGTGGTACGCGGCCCGGTCCGTGCCTGTCCCGCGGGGTCAGGCACCCATCATGTGCACGCCACCGTCGACGTGGATGATCTCGCCCGTGGTCTTCGGGAAGAAGTCCGAGAGCAGCGCGACGATGCCGCGGCCGGCCGGCTCCGGGTCCGTCATGTCCCAGGAGAGCGGGGAGCGGGTGTTCCACACGTCCGCGAGCTCGGTGAAGCCGGGGATGGACTTCGCGGCCATGGACTTGAGCGGTCCGGCCGAGACCAGGTTGCAGCGGATGTCGTCCTTGCCCAGGTCACGGGCGAGGTAGCGGGAGGTGGCCTCCAGCGCGGCCTTGGCCGGGCCCATCCAGTCGTACTGCGGCCAGGCGAACTGCGCGTCGAAGGTGAGGCCGACGATCGAGCCGCCGTCGTTCATCAGCGGCTTGCAGGCCATGGCGAGCGACTTCAGCGAGAACGCCGAGACGTGCATCGCGGTGGCGACGGACTCGAACGGGGTGTTGAGGAAGTTGCCGCCGAGCGCGTCCTGCGGCGCGAAGCCGATGGAGTGGACGACGCCGTCGAGCGAACCGAGCTCGTCCCGGACCAGGCCCTCCAGCCGGTCCAGGTGCTCGGTGTTGGTCACGTCCAGCTCGATGACCTTGGCCGGCTTCGGCAGCTTCCTGGCGATGCGCTCCGTGAGCGTGGGGCGGGGGAAGGCGGTCAGGATGACTTCGGCACCCTGCTCCTGGGCCACCTTGGCGGCGTGGAAAGCGATGGACGACTCCATCAGCACACCCGTGATGAGGATGCGCTTGCCGTCGAGAATTCCGCTCATGGTGATCAGTGACCCATGCCCAATCCGCCGTCAACGGGGATGACGGCTCCAGTGATGTACGACGCGTCGTCGGAGGCGAGGAAGCGCACCGCGGCGGCGATCTCCTCGGGCTGCGCGTAGCGGCCGAGCGGCACCTGGGACACGATGCCCTTGCGCTGCTCCTCGGTGAGCACCTGCGTCATGTCGGTGTCGACGAAACCGGGCGCGACGACGTTGAAAGTGATGTTCCGCGAACCGAGTTCACGGGCCAGCGACCGGGCGAAGCCGACCAGACCCGCCTTGGACGCGGCGTAGTTCGCCTGCCCGGCCGAGCCGAGCAGTCCGACGACGGAGGAGATGAGGACGACGCGGCCCTTCTTGGCGCGCAGCATGCCGCGGTTGGCGCGCTTGACGACCCGGAAGGTGCCGGTGAGGTTGGTGTCGACGACAGACGTGAAGTCGTCCTCGGACATCCGCATCAGCAACTGGTCCTTGGTGATACCGGCGTTGGCGACCAGCACCTCGACGGGACCGTGCTTCTCCTCGATCTCCTTGTAGGCCTGCTCCACCTGTTCGGCGTCCGTGATGTCGCAACGGACCGCCAGGCAGCCCGCCTCGATGAGTTCCCGGGGCGGCTCGCCGGAGCGGTGGGTGATCGCGACCTTGTCGCCGTTGTCGGCGAAAGCGCGGGCGATGGCGAGGCCGATGCCCCGGTTTCCTCCGGTGACGAGAACCGAGCGGCTCAACGGATCACCCTTTCCCTAGCGGTCTGGTACATCGAAAACCTATCGGTACCCGGTGCTCCACGAGGAATCGGCCCCTGACAGCGCCTCCCCCCGGGCACTGTGGGGTTCCTACAGAGGGACGCCGGCCGGGCCGCGCCGTGTCCGGACCGGCGGCGGACGGCCTCCGGGATCCCCGGTGGGGGCACCGTCCGGCGTGATTCACTTCCGTGGTGCATCGAGAAGGGAATTTCCTGTGCCCCACGAGGTAGATCAGTCATTCCTGGCCCTGCCGCTGCGGGCCCTCGCCGACGCGGCGCTCGCCCGCGCGCGTGCGCTGGGTGCCGCGCACGCGGATTTCCGTCTGGAGCGGGTGCGCAGCGCGTCCTGGCGGCTGCGCGACGCCCGGCCTTCCGGGTCCTCGGACACCACCGATCTGGGCTACGCGGTGCGGGTGGTGCACGGCGGGGCGTGGGGGTTCGCGTCCGGCGTGGACCTGACGATGGACGCCGCGGCGAAGGTGGCCTCGCAGGCCGTCGCCATGGCGAAGCTGTCGGCGAAGGTGATCGCGGCGGCCGGCTCGGACGAGAGGGTCGAGCTGGCGGACGAGCCGGTGCACGGCGAGCGGACCTGGGTCTCGGCGTACGGCATCGACCCCTTCGACGTACCGGCCGAGGAGAAGGCGGGGCTGCTCGCCGAGTGGAGCGGTCGGCTGCTGGGCGCCGAGGGCGTCGCGCATGTGGACGCCTCGCTGATGACCGTCCACGAGAACAAGTTCTACGCGGACACGGCGGGCACCGTCACCACCCAGCAGCGGGTGCGGCTGCATCCGCAGCTCACCGCGGTGGCCGTGGACGGGACGACCGGTGAGTTCGACTCGATGCGGACGACCGCCCCGCCGGTGGGCCGCGGCTGGGAGTACCTGACCGGGACCGGCTGGGACTGGGACGACGAACTGGCCCGGATCCCCGGGCTGCTGGCCGAGAAGATGCGGGCGCCGAGCGTCGAGGCGGGCACGTACGACCTGGTCGTCGACCCGTCCAACCTCTGGCTGACCATCCACGAGTCGATCGGGCACGCCACCGAGCTGGACCGGGCGCTGGGCTACGAGGCGGCGTACGCCGGGACCTCGTTCGCCACCTTCGACCAGTTGGGGAAGCTGACGTACGGCTCCCCCGTGATGAACGTGACCGGTGACCGCACGGCCGAGCACGGGCTCGCGACCATCGGGTACGACGACGAGGGCGTCGAGGCGCAGTCCTGGGACCTGGTCAAGGACGGGACGCTGGTCGGGTACCAGCTGGACCGGCGGATGGCGAAGCTGACCGGGCTGGGCCGTTCCAACGGCTGCGCGTTCGCGGACTCGCCCGGCCATGTCCCCGTCCAGCGGATGGCCAATGTGTCACTGCGGCCGGACCCGGGCGGGCTGTCCACGGAGGACCTGATCGGCGGGGTGGAGCGCGGGATCTACGTGGTCGGCGACCGGTCCTGGTCGATCGACATGCAGCGCTACAACTTCCAGTTCACCGGTCAGCGTGCGTACCGGATCCGCAACGGCCGCCTCGCGGAGCAGGTCCGCGACTTCGCGTACCAGGGGGTCACACCCGAGTTCTGGGGGTCCATGGAGGCCGTGGGCGGACCCTCCACGTACGTGCTGGGAGGGGCCTTCAACTGCGGCAAGGCCCAGCCGGGGCAGATCGCCGCCGTCTCCCACGGATGCCCCACGGCACTGTTCCGGGGCGTGAACATCCTGAACACGACGAACGAGTCGGGGCGCGACTGACGACGCGCCCGCCGGGTCCGGGAGCTGCCGACCGGTTCGTGGGGGGCCCGCGGGCCCCGCACGACCGCTCCCCCGCGGCCGCTCGCCGCAGCCTCGGAAACACCGGGTTGCGGCGGCGTATCACGGCGTATCGTCGGGGACGAAAATTTCCGTGGTGACTGTTCGGGGGACGTCGATGAGTGGTGGACCGGGTCCATGGGGACCGTACGGCGGTGGACCGCAGCCAGGGGGAGGACAGCCCGGGTGGCCGCCCCGGCCGCAGGGCCCGGGAGTGCCGCCGCAGGGCCGGCCGCCGAACGGGGGGCCGCAGCCGGGGTGGGCCCCTGCCCGGCCCGGGTCCGCAACCGGGGTGGGGTCCGCAGCCCGGACCGTCGCGGCCGCCGTCGCGGATGCGGCGGGCGTTCCGGCTGCTCAACCCGATCGCGGCCGGGCGCCAGGTGTGCAAGCCGTCGCGGCCGGACCGGGTGGACGATCCGGCGGTGAAGCGGATCCAGGTCCTGCGCATGGTGGTCGGTCTCGCCGCGATGGTGTGGATCCTGGTGTCGTACCGGATCACCTCGGACGCCAAGTCCCTGGCCTATCAGCGGTTCGACCAGATCCTGACGTCCGCGACCCTGCTGGCGGCCACGTTGCCGGTCGCCGTCGGCGCGTTCGTCCTCGCGAGCCGCTCGCACACCCGGCGCCTGTATCTGCGACGGGCGCTGAAGCCGCTCGGGGCGCTGCTGGCGCTGGCCGGCACGATTCTGTACTTCGTGCTGATCACCTCCGGCGCGCTGACCGGCGGCCCCTTCGGGCAGATGCCCGAGAAGCCGTCCACGGCCGACTACATGCACCTCATGTACGAATTCTTCCTCATCCTCGTGATGCTGTGGGCGTTCGTGTTCGTGGTCTACGGTGCCGGCCTGGCGCTGGTGCACGTGTTCCGCACCGCGGACATCCACGAGGTGCTGCCCCCGGTCATCGCGATCGTGCTGGTCTGGGAGCTCGCGGTCGCGGACCTGTTCTCGAACACCTTCGACGGTGTTCCCGCACTGGTGCGGGGCGCGGCGGTCTTCGGCGGTCCGCTGTCGGTCACCGCGGTGAGCCTCTGGGAACTGCGGCGCCTCAGGACCCGGCACGGGCTCACCCTGCGTCGGGCGCTGGGCCGCTGACCCGGTCGACAACCGGGTGGCGGGGCCGGACCGCTGGATAGTGTGTGTGATCTCAATACGACGCAGGAGGCCGGACGATGAGCCGCGACAGCAAGCCGCACGAGATCGTCGAGCGGGCGCTCGAACTGTCCACCGCCGACGGCTGTGTGGTCATCGCCGACGAGGAGTCGTCCGCGAACCTGCGCTGGGCCGGCAACGCGCTCACCACGAACGGGGTGACGCGGGGGCGGACCCTGACCGTCATCGCGACCGTCGACGGGGCACAGGGCACCGCGTCCGGTGTGGTGTCCCGGTCCGCGGTCACCGCCGACGACCTGGAGCCGCTGGTGCGGGCCGCCGAGGCCGCCGCGCGGGGAGCCGGTCCGGCGGAGGACGCGCAGCCCCTGGTCACCGGGGTGCCCGCGTCTCCGGACTTCACGGACGCACCGGCCGAGACGGACTCGGACGTCTTCGCGGAGTTCGCCCCGGCGCTCGGCGACGCCTTCGCCCGCGCGCGCTCCGGCGGCCGTGAGCTGTACGGCTTCGCCCACCACGAGCTGACCTCGACGTACCTCGGTACGTCGACGGGGCTGCGGCTGCGCCACGACCAGCCGACCGGGAAGCTGGAGCTCAACGCGAAGTCCCCCGACCGCACCCGTTCGTCCTGGGCGGGCCGCTCGACGCGCGACTTCAAGGACGTCGACCCGGCCGGGCTGGACGCCGAACTGGCGCAGCGGCTGCGCTGGGCCGAGCGCCGCATCGCGCTGCCCGCCGGGCGGTACGAGACACTGCTGCCGCCTTCCTCCGTCGCCGACCTGCTGATCTACCAGCTGTGGTCGTCGGCCGCGCGGGACGCCGCGGAGGGCCGGACGGTGTTCTCCGCGCCGGGTGGCGGGACCAGGCTCGGCGAGACGCTCTCCGGACTGCCGCTGACGCTGAGCAGCGATCCGTACGCGTCCGGCCTGGAGGCCGCGCCGTTCGTGATCGCCCACGCGTCCGGGGACAGCTCCTCGGTCTTCGACAACGGACTGCCGCTGGCCCGGACCGACTGGATCCGGGACGGCCGGCTGGAGCATCTGACGACCACCCGGCACACGGCGGGGCTGACCGGGCAGCCGGTCGCACCGGCCGTCGACAACCTGGTGCTGGAGGCCGGCGGTGAGCGGTCCCTGGACGAGATGGTGGCCGCGACGACCGGGCGCGGGCTGCTGCTGACCTGCATGTGGTACATCCGGGAGGTCGACCCGGCGACGCTGCTGCTGACCGGGCTGACCCGCGACGGGGTGTATCTCGTCGAGGACGGCGAGGTCGTCGGCGAGGTGAACAACTTCCGGTTCAACGAGTCGCCGGTGGACCTGCTGTCACGGGCCACGGAGGCGGGCCGTACGGAGAAGACGCTGCCACGCGAGTGGAGCGACTGGTTCACCCGGGCCGCGATGCCCGCGCTGCGCGTCCCGGACTTCAACATGAGCTCGGTGAGCCCGGGCGTCTGACCCGCCTAGACTGGGCGGGAAAACTTCTTTCCCCCATTCATCATGAGGAGCACCGGAACCGTGACGGACATCGTCGACGAGCTGAAGTGGCGCGGGCTGTTCGCCCAGTCCACTGACGAGGACGCACTGCGCAAGGCTCTCGCGGACGGTCCCGTCACCTTCTATTGCGGCTACGACCCCACCGCGGCCAGTCTGCACGTCGGCCATCTGGTGCAGGTGCTCACCATGCGCCGGCTCCAGCAGGCCGGTCTGCGGCCGCTCGCCCTGGTGGGCGGGGCCACCGGTCAGATCGGGGATCCGCGGCCGACCGCGGAGCGCACGCTGAACGATCCGGAGACGATCGCCGGCTGGGTGACGCGGCTGCGGTCCCAGATCGAGCCGTTCCTGTCCTTCGAGGGCGAGAACGCGGCGGTCATGGTGAACAACCTGGACTGGACCTCGGGCATGTCCGCGATCGAGTTCCTCCGGGACATCGGCAAGCACTTCCGGGTCAACAAGATGCTGACCAAGGAGTCCATCGCCCGGCGGCTGGAGTCCGACGAGGGCATCAGCTACACGGAGTTCAGCTACCAGCTGCTCCAGAGCATGGACTTCCTGGAGCTGTACCGGCGCTACGGCTGCACCCTCCAGCAGGGCGGCAGCGACCAGTGGGGCAACCTCACCGCGGGTCTCGACCTGATCCACCGTCTGGAGCCGGGCGCCGAGGTGCACGCGCTGGCGACGCCGCTGATGACGAAGGCGGACGGGACCAAGTTCGGCAAGTCCGAGAGCGGGGCCGTCTGGCTGGACCCGACGATGACGACGCCGTACGCGTTCTACCAGTTCTGGCTGAACGTGGACGACCGGGACATCTCGCGGTACATGCGCGTCCTCAGCTTCCTCAGCCCCGCGGAGCTGGAGGAGCTGGAGAAGGTCACCGAGGAGCGTCCGCAGGCCCGGACGGCGCAGCGCGCGCTGGCCGAGGAGCTGACGACGCTGGTGCACGGTGCGGATCAGTGCGCCGCGGTCATCGCCGCGTCGAAGGCGCTCTTCGGTCAGGGTGAGCTCGGCGAGCTGGACGAGGCGACGCTGAGCGCCGCTCTGTCCGAGGTGCCGCACGCGCGGGTCACCGAGCTGGGCCCGCTGGTGGACCTCCTGGTGGAGGTCGGCCTGGCGCCGAGCAAGTCGGGCGCCCGCCGCACGGTGAAGGAGGGCGGTGCGTACGTGAACAACGTCAAGGTCACGGACGGTGAGAGCGCACCGGCCCGCGAGGAACTGCTGCACGGGCGCTGGCTGGTGCTGCGCCGGGGCAAGAAGAACCTCGCGGCCGTCGAGGTCACCGGCTGATCCCGGACCGCGTCGACACTGCGGCCGGACACGCGTGACGCGTGTCCGGCCGCAGTTCTCCGTGTGCCCGGTGTTTCAGGTCTCCCGGTGCTTCACGTCTTCTGTCTGGTGCCGCGGATCGAGGCCCACAGCATGTCGCCGACGCCGACGACCACCACCGCGCCGATCAGCTGGAGCAGATGGCGGATCCAGTCGATGCCCTTGGTGTCGTTGACTCCGATCCAGGTGGCGACGGCGTTGCCGAGGACGCTGCCGATGATGCCGAAAATGATCGTCAGCCAGAGTGGGATGTTCTGTTTGCCGGGCAGGATCGCCTTCGCGATCAGACCGAGCACCAGGCCCACGATGATTGCCCACAACCAGCCCATGTCGCCTCCTCGTGCGACGCGATGTCGCGCATGTGCGCCCAGTCTCGGCCCGGGAGCCGTGCCCCGCATGCCGGAGGGGCCGTACGTGGGGCGCGGATACCGATATGTACGAACACAGTGCGCCCCGGTCTCGAAGCCCCGGGCCGCCGGGCGTACCGTGGTTCGCGGTCCGGTCCGGGGAGCGTCCGGTGCGGGAACGATGTGTCCCCCGGCCCGCGAGGCACCGGGGGAAGGGTGATGGAGACGTGATGCGGAAGCAGAGCGACGGTGAGGTCTTCCGGATCACGGGGGCCCGGCAGGGGCTCGCGGACGATGTACGCGGCAGACAGCGGCGCTATGTGATCTCGATGTCCGTGCGGACGGTCGCGGTGATCCTGGCCGCGGTGCTGTGGAACGTGGAGCGGTACGTCGCGATCGTGGCGCTCGCGCTCGGGGTGCTGCTTCCGTACGTGGCGGTGGTCATCGCCAACGCGGGCCGGGAGAACACCCCTTCGCTGCCCTCCACCTTCGTACCGGCGCCGATGCGGCCGGTGCTCGACGCGGCGCCGGTGGCCGGTGCCGCGGACCCGGGTCCGGAGGGCGACGGGGTGCGGCGCGGCGGGGAATCGGCCTGAACCCGGTCGGGTGCGCACTACACCGTAGGCTCAAGAAAACCTCAGATCAATCATGAAGTTACGGTGCACTGGACCCCGGTCTGCGTGACATACTTCGTAGGCGCTCCGCATCCCCCGTCGGAGCGACGGACCGACGCCGGGCAGCTCCCCCCGTGGCTGCTCGGCGTCGTTTTTTCTCCGCCCGGGAGTGCCCGGGCCGTCCGGTGAGCCCGGCCGGGCCGAGGGCCCGTATCCGCGCTGACCTAGGGTTGAGTCCGTGAACTCCCCTGAAACCGCGGCCGGGAACGCCGCCGCCGCACCGATCTGTTCCGCCAAGGGCTGCCGGGCCGACGCCGTGTGGGTGCTCGCCTGGAACAACCCGAAGCTGCACACCCCGGAGCGCCGCAAGACCTGGCTGGCCTGTGAGGAACACCGGGAGCACCTCTCCTCGTTCCTGGACGTCAGGAGTTTCCTCAAGGAAGTCGTGACCCTGACGGAGTGGGAGTCCCGCGGACCGGGACCGGACGCGCCCTAGGGCCCCAAGCTCAAGAAAAGCTCAGATCAATCGTGAGGTTGCGGTGCAACCCTCCCCGTTGCTCGTGACAGACTTCGTACGCGCTCCGCGTCGTTCCTCGGGGCAGGCTCGCTGACGGACGGGCCGTCAGCGGGGCTGCTGGACGAACGAGGAGGAGCTGTGAGTGATCAATGCGATGTGAAGCCTCGCCGGCGAAGGTGGACCGATGCCGAGAGGTGGCAGGTCTGTCTGGCGATGGCAGGGCTGTTCGTGGCGATCATTGCCGCTGTGGGGCAGTTCATGCAGTAGCGGTCCCCACACACGAGACGGTCGCGACCGGAGCTGCATACGCAGAAGCCCGGTCGACAGTTGGGCGACCGGGCTTGTGAACTGCGCCGGAGGGTCTGGCTCGGGGTGCATCCCGGGCCGGGCCCTTCGTGCCGCTCGGCACCGGGTGAAAGCCGACACCCGGTGATTCGGCACGGAGAAATATATCGCAGACCTGAGCCGTGTCCGTGGAGTCCCGCCTGGATCGCGACGCTCTTTGGGCGTACGACGGAGCTTCACGGACGCTGCCTGAGGGCTGTCCCGCAATTCCTGGCGGGACAGCCCTTAGCCGCCGATCGCCGACATCGGCCGGTCCGGTTGCAGGAAGGACGGATCGTCCAGGCCGGATCCGGCCTTCTTCCCCCACATCGCGAGCGTCCAGATCCGGGCGATCTCCTCGTCCGGCGCGTCCGAACGCAGGGCGCCGCGCAGGTCGGTCTCCTCGCGGGCGAAGAGGCAGGTGCGCACCTGGCCGTCGGCGGTGAGCCTGGTGCGGTCGCAGGCCCGGCAGAAGGGCCGGGTGACGGAGGCGATGACGCCGACCCGGTGGGGGCCGCCGTCGACGAGCCAGCGCTCGGCGGGGGCGGAACCGCGCTCCCCGGCGCCCTCCTCGGTGAGGGTGAAGCGGGTGCGCAGCGAGCGGAGTATGTCGCCTGCCGTGATCATGCCGTCGCGCTTCCAGCCGTGCTGGGCGTCGAGCGGCATCTGCTCGATGAAGCGGAGCTCGTACCCGTGCTCGACGGCCCAGGCGAGCAGCTCGGGGGCCTCGTCGTCGTTGAGCCCCGGCATCAGGACGGTGTTGACCTTGACGGGGGCGAGTCCGGCTTCGCGGGCGGCTTCGAGGCCGGCCAGCACGTCGTGATGGCGGTCGCGGCGGGTGAGGGTCTTGAAGACGTCGGGGCGCAGGGTGTCCAGCGAGACGTTGACCCGGTCGAGCCCGGCGGCCTTGAGGGCGGCGGCGGTGCGCCCCAGGCCGATGCCGTTGGTGGTGAGCGACATCCGGGGGCGCGCGGCGAGGGCGGCGCACCTCTCGACGATGGAGACGAGCCCGGGGCGCAGCAGCGGTTCGCCGCCGGTGAAGCGGACCTCCGTGATGCCGAGCCGGGTGACGGCGATGCCGATCAGCCGGACGATCTCGTCGTCGGTGAGCAGGTCGGGCTTGGCCAGCCATTGCAGGCCCTCTTCCGGCATGCAGTACGTGCACCGCAGATTGCACCGGTCGGTCAGCGAGACGCGCAGGTCGGTGGCTACCCGGTCGTAGGTGTCGATGAGCATGTGGGCCCCCTCCCCCGATTGCTTCCCGGTGCCGATTGCGCTCTGTGTCCGGCCCTTCCGGCTGACTCCTTCGAGACTACGCGAGAGCGGTGACATCGGCGGGGCCCGTTTGGCACGAGGTGGGGCGCGGCCGTGTCGTAGGGTCCTACGACACGGCCCCGGAGCGGGAGGGCGCCCGGGCGCCGCTCGCTCAGTGCGCTCCGACGCCGGTGAGGGACTTGACCTCCAGCTCGGCGTACTTGCCCTTGTCCGGCTCCTCCTTCGAGAGGAGGGAGCCGATCCAGCCGAGCAGGAAGCCCAGCGGGATCGAGATCAGGCCGGGGTTCTCCAGCGGGAACCAGGCGAAGTCGACGCCCTTGAACATCGACGTCTTCGGGTTGCCGGAGACGACCGGCGAGAACAGCACCAGGATCACCGAGCTCGCCAGACCGCCGTAGATCGACCAGAGGGCGCCCTGGGTGGTGAACCGCTTCCAGAAGAGGCTGTAGAGGATGGTCGGCAGGTTGGCGGAGGCGGCGACGGCGAACGCCAGTGCCACCAGTCCGGCGACGTTCATGTCGCGGGCGAAGGCGCCCAGCACGATCGCGACCGCGCCGATGAGGACGGTGGCCCAGCGGGCCGCCCGCATCTCCTCCTTCTCGGTGGCCTTTCCCCTGCGGATGACGTTGGCGTAGATGTCGTGTGCGAAGGAGGACGAGGAGGCGAGGGTGAGTCCCGCGACGACGGCGAGGATGGTGGCGAAGGCGACGGCCGAGATCACGGCGAGGAGCACGGCGCCGCCGGTGGTGCCCACCCCGCCGAGGTATTCGGCGAGCTGCGGGGCGGCCGCGTTGCCGGCCGGGTTCTTCGCCTTGATCTCGTCGGGGCCGATGAGGGCCGCGGCGCCGAAGCCGAGGGCGATCGTCATCAGGTAGAAGGCGCCGATGATGCCGATGGCCCAGTTGACCGACTTGCGGGCGGCCTTGGCGGTCGGGACCGTGTAGAAGCGGATCAGGATGTGCGGCAGGCCGGCGGTGCCGAGGACCAGGGCGATGCCGAGCGAGAGGAAGTCCAGCTTCGAGGTGCCGGTGGCACCGTACTTGAGGCCGGGCTCCAGGAACGCCGCTCCGTGGCCGCTCTTCTCGGCGGCCGTGCCCAGCAGGTCGGAGATGTTGAAGTCGAACTTCAGCAGCACCAGGAAGGTCATCAGCAGGGCACCGGCGATGAGCAGCACGGCCTTGACCATCTGCACCCAGGTGGTGCCCTTCATGCCGCCGATGGTGACGTACACGATCATCAGTACGCCGACGAGGGCGACGATGAGGATCTTGCCCGCGTCGCTGGTGATGCCGAGCAGCAGGGAGACCAGGACGCCCGCGCCCGCCATCTGGGCCAGCAGGTAGAAGATCGAGACGACGATGGTGGAGACGCCGGAGGCGGTACGGACCGGGCGCTGGCGCATCCGGTAGGCGAGGACGTCACCCATGGTGTAGCGGCCCGAGTTGCGCAGGGGTTCGGCGACCAGCAGCAGGGCGACGAGCCAGGCGACGAGGAAGCCGATGGAGTAGAGGAAGCCGTCGTAGCCGAAGAGGGCGATGGCCCCGGCGATGCCGAGGAAGGACGCGGCGGACATGTAGTCGCCGGAGACCGCGAGTCCGTTCTGGAAGGCGGTGAACTGGCGGCCGCCCGCGTAGAAGTCGGACGCGCTCCTGGTCTGCCGGCCGGCCCAGACGGTGATGCCCAGGGTCGCGGCGACGAACACGGCGAAGAGCGTGATGATCAGCGGCCGGTGCTCGGTGGTCGAGGAGCCGGCGGCCAGCTGGACGGCGGTGTGCGAGTGGTACGCGGCGCTCATGCGTCGGCCTCCATGCGGGACTTGATGGCCTCGGCCTTCGGGTCGAGCTTCGCGGCGGCGTGCCGGGAGTAGAACCAGGCGATGAGGAAGGTGGTGACGAACTGGGCGAGGCCGAACACGAAGGCCACGTTGATGTTGCTGTACACCTTGGTACCCATGAAGCCGCCCGCGTAGTTGGACAGCAGCACGTAGAGCAGGTACCAGAGGACGAACGCGATGGTCAGCGGAAAGGCGAACGAGCGGTACGAACGGCGCAGTTCACCGAACTCCCCGCTCTCCTGCATCTCGACGAAGTCCTCGGTGGTGGGCCGGTCAGGGCGGGTGTCCGTACTGGCCTCGGGCGGGGGTGCATCGGTAGCCACGGAATCTCCTCGCGACGCGGGTGCGGTGGTGTCGGTGACGGTGGATCTCACTGGGAACGCGGGGTGTCGGGGGCGTCGGTGCACCTCCCCCGACAACGGCACGGAGGGCACGGCGAAGCGGTTCATGGCGGATCCGTACTTCTCCCGGGCGCCGTTTCACGTCCGTCCGCCGGAACCGGTCCCGCGAACTCATTGAACAGCGGGGATGATCAGCGATAACTTCCTGGTCATGTACGCGACTGGATGCGCCCCGTGTCCGGTCGACCGGTACGGATGATGTGGAGACCCCATGGCTCATCTGGGATCCAGACGGACGCGCGCACTGTCGTTGCCCGTCGGATTGGCACTCACCGCTTCGCTCGGTTTCCTGCCGACCGCGGCCGCCTCTGCCGCACCCCTGGACGCGCAGCCCGCGGCTGCGGTGTCGACGGACGGCCCGAAGCTCTCGTACGTGGTCAACACGCGGAGCAGCCACGGGACCGTCAAGCAGGTGAAGAAGGCGATAGCCGCGGCCGGCGGCACGGTGGTGGTCGCCTACGAGCAGATAGGCGTCATCGTCGTCCACTCGCAGAACCCGGACTTCGCGCAGACGATCCGCCGGGCCAAGGGCGTCGATTCGGCCGGGGCCACCCGCACCAACCCGATCGTTCCTCAGGCCACCACGGACACCGGGGTCGAGCAGCCGCTCACCGCCGCGCAGGCAAAGGCCGCGTCGGCCGAGGCCACGGGCGACCAGGATCCGATGGAGCCCCTGCAGTGGGATCTGCCCGCCATCAAGGCGGACCAGGCGCACAAGCGGACGCTCGGCAGCAGCAAGGTCACGGTCGCGGTCATCGACACGGGCGTCGACGACACCCACCCGGACCTGGCGCCGAACTTCGACCGCGGCGCGTCGGCGAGCTGCGTCTCCGGGGCGCCGGACACCACGGACGGGGCCTGGCGTTCGGCGCCGACCGAGAGCAACCACGGCACGCACGTCGCGGGCACCATCGCCGCCGCGAAGAACGGCGTCGGGGTGACGGGTGTCGCCCCGGGCGTCAAGGTCGCCGGCATCAAGGTGGCGAACCCGGACGGCTTCTTCTACACCGAGTCGATCGTCTGCGGCTTCGTCTGGGCCGCCGAGCACGGTGTCGATGTCACCAACAACAGCTATTACACCGACCCGTGGATGTTCAACTGCAAGAACGACCCGGACCAGGGCGCCCTGGTCGAGTCCGTCGCGCGCGCCACGCGGTATGCGGAGAGCAGGGGCACGGTCAACATCGCCTCGGCCGGCAACAGCGGCTTCGACCTGGCCTCCGACGCGATCGAGGACACCACCAGCCCGAACGACACCTCGGCCGTCACCCGGACGATCAACCCGCGTGAGTGCCTCGACATCCCGGTGCAGCTGCCGGGCGTCGTGACGGTCTCCGCGACCGGCGCCAAGGGTCTGAAGGCCTCCTACTCGAACTACGGCAACGGCGTCATCGACGTCGCGGCCCCGGGCGGCGACTCCACGGTCTACCAGACGCCCGCCCCGCCGGCCACGAGCGGCCTGATCCTGTCCACGCTGCCGGACGGCAAGTACGGCTACAAGGCCGGTACGTCGATGGCCTCCCCGCACGTCGCGGGTGTCGCGGCCCTGATCAAGTCGACGCACCCGCACGCCTCGGCGGCCACGGTGAAGGCGCTGCTGAGCGCCCAGGCCGACGCCACCGCGTGCGGTGCCCCGTACGACATCGACGGTGACGGCAAGATCGACGCCGTCTGCGAGGGCGGCAAGAACCGCAACGGCTTCTACGGCGCCGGTGTGGTGAACGCGCTGAACGCGGTCCGCCGGTAGTCGGGACGCGGAACGACGGGAGGGCCGGTCCAGAGTCTCCGGCCGGCCCTCCCGGGCCCCTTTCCCCTCGATGGCACTCAGTGCCATAGTGCGGGAATGAATCAGGCCCCCCTGTCCGGTACCGAGCAGGCCTGGGCGGCGCTCGGCGGCGACCCCGCGCTCCTCGCGCGCCTCGGGTCCTCTGCGCACCTCGGGTCCTCGACACCCCCCGGGTCTCCTGCGCACCTCGGGTCGCGCGGCTCCGGCGAGCTGCTTCCCGCCCGGCTGCCCGTCATGGAGCTGGCCCGTTCCGCCGTCGCGGTCTGTTCGCTGGCCGCCGCCGAACTGGCCGCGCGCCGCACCGCGCGCCCCGTGCCACGGGTCCGGATCGACGACGGCGCGGTGGCCACGGCGTTCACCAGTGAGCGCCATCTGCGGATCGACGGGCGCGCGGCAACCACGTTCGCCCCGCTGTCCCGGTTCTGGCGCACGGCCGACGGCTGGGTGCGCACGCACGCCAACTACCCGCACCACCGGGCCCGGTTGCTCGCCACGCTCGGGCTGCCCGCGGACACCCCGGACGACATCGCCGTGGACACCGCCGCCGCCTCGTTCGCCGGGCGCGCGAGCGACGAGATCGAGCGGACGGTGTACGCGGCGGGCGGCCTGGCCGTGGCCGCCCGTACGCCCGGCGAGTGGGCGGCCGACCCCCGTGGCGCGGCCCTCGCGGGCACTCCGCTGGTGGGCAGGGACCGTATCGACCATGCGACGGCGCGCCGGACGGCGGCGCTCGCCGGTGAACCGCTGCTGCCCGCCGCCGGGTTGCGCGTGCTGGACCTCACCCGGGTCATCGCCGGGCCGGTGGCCACCCGTACGCTCGCGCTGCTCGGCGCGGACGTCCTGCGGATCGATGCCCCGCAGCTCCCGGAGAGCCCGGACGCACACTGCGACACCGGTTTCGGGAAGCGGTCGGTGGACCTGGATCTCGGCAGCCGCTCCAGTGCGGCCGCGTTCGACGGGCTGCTGGCCGACGCGGACGTGGTCGTCGTCGGCTACCGGCCCGGTTCCGTCGAACGGTTCGGGCTCACGCCGCAGGCCCTGGCCGCGCGCAGACCGGGGCTGGTGATCGGGCGGCTCTCGGCCTGGGGGCACGGTCCGTGGGCGCGGCAGCGCGGTTTCGACAGCCTGGTCCAGGTGGCCACCGGCATCGCCTCCGTCGAGGCCGCCGGCCCCGGGGCCCGGCCCGGAGCGCTGCCCGCCCAGGCGCTCGACCACGGCACCGGCCATCTGCTGGCCGCCGCCGTGCTGCGGGCGCTGACCGAGCAGCACGACGAGGGCGGCTCCCGGCTGGTCACGCTATCGCTCGCCCGGACCGCCGCCTGGCTGCTCGACGAACTGCCGCGCTGCGGGAAGCCGCATGCGGACGCGGATGCGGGCGCGAATGCGGGCGCGAATGCGGGCGCGGGCACAGCGGCGAGTGCGGCCGCGGCTCCCTCGTACGACCCGGAGAAGTGGCTCACCGAGACGGACGGCCCGCTGGGACGGCTGCGGCACGCGGTGCCACCGGTCGCCTTCGAGGGCTCCCCCGCCGGCTGGTCGCGCCCGCCCGGCCCGCTGGGGGCGGACGCGGCCGTCTGGCTCACGGCTTGATGAGCACCTTCAGCGCCGTGCGCTCGTCCATCGCCTTGTAGCCGACCGGGACGTCGTCGAGGCCGACGGTCAAGTCGAAGACGGGCGACGGGTCGATCGTGCCGGCCAGGACGTCGGGGAGCAGCTCCGGGATGTACGTGCGCACCGGGGCCACGCCGCCGCGCAGGGCGATGTTCCGGTCGAACATGACGCCGAGGTCCAGGCCGGTGCCGCTGCCGTGCGGCACACCGACGTAGCCGATGGAGCCGCCGTCGCGGGTGATCCCGACGGCGGTGCGCATCGACTGTTCGGTGCCTACGGCCTCGATCACGGCGTGCGCGCCCTCGCCGCCGAGCAGTTCCCGTACGGCTTCGACCGCCGCCTCGCCGCGGTCGGCGACGACGTCCGTGGCGCCGAAGGAGCGGGCGATGTCCGTGCGCGCCCGGTGGCGGCCGAGCGCGATGATCCGCTCGGCGCCGAGCCGCTTGGCGGCCATGACGCCGCAGAGTCCGACCGCTCCGTCGCCGACGACCGCGACCGTGGAGCCGGGCTTCACGCCCGCGCCGACGGCGGCGTGGTGTCCGGTGCCGAGCACGTCGGACAGGGCGAGGAGCGCGGTGAGCAGGTGGTCGTCGGCGGCCGCGGCGGCGGGGAGCTTGATCAGCGTGCCGTCGGCGAACGGGACGCGCACGGCCTCGCCCTGACCGCCGTCGGATCCGGCCGAGCCCCAGAATCCGCCCTGCGGGCAGGAGGTCGTCAGCCCCTCGGCGCAGTAGGCGCAGGTGCCGTCGGACCAGACGAACGGGGCGACCACGAGATCACCGACGGCGAAGCCGGCCACGTCGGAACCCGCCTCCTCGACGATCCCGAGGAACTCGTGCCCGATGCGCTGGCCCGGCTGCCGGGCCGATTCCCCCCGGTACGCCCACAGGTCGCTGCCGCAGATGCAGGCCCGCAGGACCCGCAGCACCACATCGGTGGGCTGCTGGATCGCGGGGTCGGGCACCTCCTGCACGCGTATGTCGTGGGGGGCGTGGATGACGGTGGCGCGCATGCGTGGGGGTCCTTGCCGTTCTCAGCTGCTGGTACTCCGTTCACGGTACGCCCCGGGAGCGACACCACCCCATTCCGGCCCTGGTGCGAGCGCTCCGGCGGTCAGCAGGAACTGCGCCGCGATGTAGGTGAGCATGACCCAGAAGTCGGGCGCGGGCAGCTGCGGCCAGTCCGCGATGCCGGTGGCGATCAGCGCGTCGGAGAGCAGGAAGAGCGCCCCGCCGGCGGCCGCGTACCGGCCGAGCGTGCCGGCCCGGAACGCCATCGCCGTGAGCAGCAGGCTGTAGCCGGTCATCGGGATCCGCATGTCGGCGGGCAGCCCGGGCCAGAGCAGCGCGACGAAGACGGTCAGGACGACGGCGTACGCGACCCCGGCGGGCAGCGAGCCGCGGGCCCGTCCGAAGAGCCACAGGTAGCAGACGTGCCCGACGGCGAAGGAGCCCATCCCGACGAGGAAGGCGGCATCGGCGTCGGCCAGCAGGAACGTGTCACCGCCCCAGCCGAACAGCAGCGCCGCGACGAGCAGCCGGGGTCCGCGCCGGGCGGCGGCGTACCCCGCCAGCAGCGGCATCAGCAGCGGCTTGGCGACCAGATGGGCGGCCGGGACGCCGGCGAGCAGCCCGGCGAGGTCGACGGCCGAGGCCACCAGGAAGGCGATGAACAGCGGTCGTACGAGACGCTCCCGCCGGTCCGGTACGGCGTCCGCGCTCATCCGGTGCGCTCCTGCGCACCGGCGGCCGTCCGGGCGGCCGTTCCGCCCGGCTGCCAGCCGGGCCCGCGGAAGATCCGCCCGGCCCGCTCGCCCCAGCTGCCCGCCTTCCGCACGTCACGGGCGATGGCGGCGTACTCGTGGGTGGCGACGCGGAGCGGATTGAAGGTGTCGATGTTCTTGGTGAGCCCGAACACCGGCCGCTCGGTCTCGGCGGTGAACGACCCGAAGAGCCGGTCCCACACGATCAGGATGCCGCCGAAGTTCCGGTCCAGGTAGCCGCCCTGCGACGCGTGGTGCACCCGGTGGTGGGAGGGCGTGTTCAGTACGTACTCGAAGGGCCTGGGCAGCTTGTCGATGCGTTCCGTGTGCACCCAGAACTGGTAGACGAGGTTGGCCGACGAGCAGAAGGCGAGCGCCGCCGGATGGACCCCGCACGCGATCATCGGCAGGTAGAACGGCCAGACGGTCAGCGAGGTCCAGGGCTGGCGCAGCGCGGTGGAGAGGTTGAACTTCCGGCTGGAGTGGTGGACCACGTGGCAGGCCCAGAGGATCCGGATGACGTGGTGGCCGCGGTGGGACCAGTAGTAGAAGAAGTCCTGTGCGAGCAGCATCAGCAGGACGGTCCACCACAGCACGGGGACGCGGAGCGGGGTCAGTTCGTAGACCGCGGTGTAGATCGCGACGATGGGCACTTTCCACAGCAGGTCGAAGACCAGGCTGCCCAGCCCCATGGTGATGCTGGTGACGGCGTCCTTCGTCTCGTATCCGGCGGCGTCCTCGTCGGGGTGGAAGTGGTGGAGGGCCATTTCCAGAACAGTGAGCAGGACGAAGGCCGGTATGGACCAGAGCACTACATCGGGCAGGTTCGGCGGCATGCGAGCACCGTAGAGCCGCAGGTCGGCCCGGGACTAGACGTTGTTACCAACAAGTATGCGAGACACGGTGTCAGCAGTCTTTGGTGACTTCTGCCAAATGCGTTGCCCCTGCGGGGCACCCGAGCCCGGCGTGATCCGAACGGAGCGCCCTCAGACCCCCGCCGCCCCCAGCAGATGCCCCGCCCCATAGGTCACCGCCATCGCCAGCGCTCCCCCGCACATGTTCCGCAGCACCGCCGGCCCCGCCGCCGCCTCGCCCAGCCGGGCGCTCCACCAGCCGGTGAGAGCCAGCGCGGCCAGTACCGACAGCACCGTGACCAGGAGCCGCAGCGACGCCGGGGGCAGCACGATCGCCAGCAGCGGCAGCAGCGCGCCGACCGTGAACGCCAGGAAGCTCGCGCCCGCCGCGTGCCACGGGTTCGTCAGCTCGTCCGGGTCGATGCCCAGCTCCACCACCGCGTGGGCGCGCAGCGCATCGCGTTCGGTGAGCTGGACGGCGGCCTCGCGGGCGACCTCACGGCTCAGGCCCTTGCCCTCCAACAGGCCGGTCAGCTCGACCAGTTCCGCCTCGGGTGCCTCCTTCAGCTCCTGCTTCTCCGTGGCCAGCGCGGCCATCTCCGAATCGCGCTGGGTGGAGACGGAGACGTACTCGCCCGCCGCCATCGACATGGAGCCGGCCAGCAGTCCCGCCAGACCGGCGGTGAGCAGGGTGCCCCGGTCGGCCGTGGCGCCGGCCACGCCGACGACCAGTCCGGCGGTGGAGACCACCCCGTCGTTGGCGCCGAGGACCGCGGCACGCAGCCAGTTCAGCCGCGTGCCGAGCCCGTTGCCGTGCGGTTCGTCGTGCGCCCGGATATCCGTCACCCGGGGATGGTCTCACCCTGCCCGGTCACCAGACGCGCACCGACCCGCCCGGAGCGAAGGCGGGGCTGGTCGCGCCGGCCGGGACCTCCTTCAGCGGCTCGGCGATCTCCTCGACCGTCGGGCCGACCTCGGCCGCGACGCGGTCGAGCGCCGCCAGGTCGAAGCCGTAGACGCGGGCCGCGTTGCCGCCGGTCATCGCCGCGACCTCCTCGGGCGCCACGCCCGCGTACGCGATCCGCAGGGCCTCCCTCGTGTACGGGGCGGTGCCCTCGTCGTGCGGGTAGTCGCTGCCCCACATGATCTTTTCGAGGCCGATCCGGTCGCGCAGCGGCGCCTCGTGGGGGCGCATGAAGCTGGCACCGACGTAGCAGTTGTCGCGCCAGACCTCGCCGGGGCTCGCGCCCATCGAGGCGGCCAGGCCCGCGCCGAACCTGGATTCGGCAGTGGTCGCCCGGGTCGCCGCCGCGACGAGGCGGCCGTGGTAGTAGTCGAGCATCTCGACGACGCCCGGGATCCAGCCGGAGCCCTGTTCGGTGAGGACCAGTTTCAGTCCGGGGTGGCGGCGGAAGGCCCCGCCGAAGATCAGGTGCCACAGCGCCCGGTGGGAGAACCAGGTCGTCTCCACCATGAAGACGGCGCGGGCCGCCGGTTCGTCGCCGAGCGGCGGGGAGGCCGAGCCGCCGTGGTGGTTCACCGGTACGTCCAGCTCCTCGCAGACCGCCCACAGCGGGTCGTACGTCCGCGAGTACAGCTCCGGGACGCCCGAGCCGGGCGGGGCGCCGGGCAGCAGGATGCCGCCGGTGAGTCCCGCCTCCTTGGTGCGGCGGATCTCGCGGACCGCCTCGGCCGGATCGTTGAGGAGGATCTGCGCGACGCCCGCCCGCCGGCCCGGCGCCTGCGCGCAGAAGTCGGCGAGCCAGCGGTTGTGGGCGCGCAGTCCGGCCCAGCGCTGTTCGTACTCCTGCCGGGAGGGTGCGGGGGCCATCAGGGAGGCGGAGGGGAAGAAGGGCGGGATGGTGTTGGGGAAGACGACCTCCGCGACGATGCCGTCGGCCTCCAGTTCGGCGAGGCGGCGGGCGGAGTTCCAGTTGCGGTCGGCGGTGTCGGCGAGGAGGTCCTCGTACGGATTGACGTACGTGGCCGCCCACGCGTCGAAGTCGTCGTGGTGCTTGGACTCCAGGTAGGGCCGGTAGTCCAGGAGGTCGGCGCCGGCGTGGCAGTCGGCGGAGATGACGGTGTAGCGCTCGCGGGGCATCAGCCGGCCCCCAGGACCGGGAAGTCGTGGCCGGTCAGCCAGTGCCGGCCGGTCTCGCGCGAGCGTGCCCAGGACGCCTCGACCGCCGTCTGGTCGGGGCTCTGGCCCAGGTCGGCGGGGGTGGGGCCGATGCGTTCGGCGATCGGGGCGAGCTTCGCCGTGTCGAAGCCGAACACCTCGGCGGCGGCGAGGCCCAGCATGCGGCGGGTCTCGGCGACGGGGATGTCGTGGAAGGTGTCGCGCAGCCACTGGGCGGTGTTCGGCCAGGTGCCTTCGGGATGCGGGAAGTCGCTGCCCCACAGGATGTTGTCGACGCCGATCTCGTACCGCTGGGCGAGTTCGCGGCGCTTGGTGTTCGTGGCGCAGATGAAGACCTGGCGGTCCAGGTACTCGTGCGGGGGCCGCTTCAGTTCGGCGAACGGGGAGAGCTTCTTGCCGCCGTGGGCGCCGAGGTAGAGCCGGTCCATGAACCACAGGAGGTTCGGCAGCCACCAGCAGCCGGACTCGGCGACGCCGAACCGCAGCCCGGGGTGGCGTTCGAAGGCGCCCGACCACAGCAGGAACCAGAGCGGGCGGGACGGCCACCAGGTGACCTCGGAGACGTAGATCCCGAGGTGGTCGCCGTACTCGTGGCGCGGGGCCGCGCCGGAGTGGGTGACGACGGGCATGCCCGTCTCGGCGGCGGCCGCCCAGACGGGGTCGTACCGCCGGTCGTGGTAGGGCGCCTTGTCCACCCACATGGAGGGGATCATCAGCGCGCCGAGGCCGGATTCCTTCGCCCGGTGGATCTCCGCGACGACCCGGTCGACCTCGCCGGTGACGGGCAGCAGGGCGACCCCGCAGTGGCGTTCGGGGTTCTGCGCGACGAAGTCGGCGAGCCAGCGGTTGTGCGCCTGCGCGCCCGCCATGCCCAGCTCCGGGTCCTGGTCGCCGGAGAGACCGAGGCCGACGCCGAACGGGGCGGCGGTCCGGCTGTCGACGGCGTCCGCGTCGGGGAAGACCACCTCGGCGGCCACCCCGTCGCCGTCCAGTTCCTTCAGGCGCCGGGCGGCGTCCCAACCGCCCTTCAGACCCTCCTCGTTGTCGTGGAACCACTTGTCGGCGAAGGCCTCGTTGCGTACGCCGAGGCGGGTCATCTCCTCACGGCGGCGGTCGCGGCCGGCGAGGAAGTCGTCGAACTCCCGGTGGAAGCGGGGATCGAGATAGGGCCGGTACTCCTCGGTGGGCAGCCCGGCGTGGCAGTCGGAGGAGATGATCAGGTACGGGTCGTCGTCGGACATCGCTCGCTCCTCAGTCGAGAATGAAGTTCTCCAGGTACGACGGGTTGGCCCGGTCCAGCATCGACTGCGACCTGGCGCGGATCTGCCGGTCGCTGTGCTCGCTGTCCGGCAGCATCCAGAAGCGGCCGGCACGGATCCCGTCCACGACGGTCGCCGCGACGTCCTCCACCGGGGTGAACTCCACCTCGTGGCCCGCCTCCCGCATGGCGGACTCCCACTGGCCGAGGCTGCGGTACGGGGTCCTGCGCGGGCGTTCCTTGGCGTACCGCTGCGGCCGGTTGCGGTGCGACTCCCACAGTCCGGTGCGGAGCATGTGCGGGCCGGGGAAGAGCACCGAGGCGCCGACCTCGACGCCCTCCGCCCTCAGGTGCGCGTACAGCGACTCGGTCATCGTGACGACGGCGGACTTGGTGACCGCGTACACGGAGGCGGTCGGCAGCGGGGCGATCCCGCCGTCCCCGGACGAGGTGTTGACGACGTGTCCGGGGGCGCCGCCCGCGATCATGCGGGGCACGAACGCCTGGATGCCGTGGAAGACACCCCAGACGTTGACGGCGAACGCCCACTTCCAGTCGTTCGGCTCGTGCTCCCACATCCGGCCCTCGGCCCCGGAACCGACCCCGGCGTTGTTGCACAGCACGTGCACGGCGCCGAAGGTGTCGTACGCGGCCTCGGCCAGCGCCTGCACGGATTCGCGTTCGCCGACGTCGACGCCCCTGGCCAGCACCCGCGCACCGTCCCGGCGCAGTTCGCCCGCCGCCTCGCCGAGCGCGCCCTCCTCCACGTCGGCGAGGACCACCTTCAGCCCCTCGGCGGCGAACCTGCGTGCCATCGCGAGGCCGATGCCGCTCGCGGCGCCGGTGACGACGGCGACCTGGCCCTCCTCCAGTCTCATCGGACGCTCCCTTCCGGCGGTCCGTCGTGGATCTGCTGCGGGTCGTCGTAGCGCTGGTGGATGTACGGCAGCAGCGCCTCGGCGCTCACCCGGGCCACGGCCCTGCCCTGCTGGTCGCTGGTCTTCTCGCCGATGGTGAGCTCGACCAGCCGGCGTACGGGGAGGTCGGCGACCGGGTCGTACACCGACTCGCGCAGCACCACGTCGCCCGAGATCCGTTCCAGCCTGCGGACCTTCTCGTGGCGGGTGCAGTGGACCAGGACGGGGTCGGAGTCGAAGCCCTCGCCGTCCACGGCGGGCAGGTACTTGAAGTAGAAGTCGAGCTTGCCGGCCGGTTCGGGCACAGGGAGCGGTCCGCTCACCGCGCCGCGCACCTCGACGAACGCGATGCCGTGCCGGGCGAGCGCGGCACGGACGACGAGGCCGTCGCGTTCGACGGTCACCTCGCCGAGCTTCTTCGGTTCGCCGAACACCTCACGGCCGCCGATCAGCGCCCGTTCATGGGTCATCGGCATGACGAGCGGATACCAGCCCTGGTGGCCGTCGTGGATCGCCGCGACGGCGACCGAGCCGGCACCGAGCGGGTAGCCGGGGAGCTCGACCGTACTGATACCGGCCCGGACGAGCGGGCGCTCGGCGGGCTTGAGAGGTGGCGGGAGGACGGCCGCCACCGCGTCGGGGTCGCTCTCCCAGAGGGCCACCACGCCGGTGGACCAGATGTCGGGGAGCCGGGAGCGGGCCGCGCGGGCCGCCGCGATCTCGGCCCCGGTGCGCGCGCCATACCGTACGCGTGCCATGTCGTACCACCCTTCTCGGTCGTCCGTGTCTCGCGTTCTCCGCGTCTCGCGTTCTCCGTGCCGGGTTCTGTAACACAGTTACACCGATGCCGATGAAGGGTAAATAGGCATGCGTGCAACGGATTTCGAGAACCAGGGAGCGCTGTGGCGCGATCGTCGCTGACCCGCGAAGAGGTCCTGGACACGGCCGCCGCCCTGCTGAAGCGGCACGGCCCGCAGGCCCTCACCATGCGCGCCCTCGCCGCGGAGCTGGGCACCGCGGTCACCTCGATCTACTGGCATGTCGGCAACCGCGAGTCGCTGCTGGACGCCCTCGTCGAGCGCACCGTGCGGGAGATGGGCACCCTGCGCCCGGCCGGCCGGACCCCGGCGGCCCGCATCGTCTCCGTCGCCCGCGCCCTGCGCCGCGAGCTGCGGGCCAGACCGCATCTGATCGCGATGGTCCACGAACGGGGGCTCACCGAGCGGATGTTCCTCCCCGCGCAACAGGCCCTCGTCCACGAGGTGCACGCCGCGGGGCTGCGCGGGGCGCGGGCGGCCGCGGCGGTGCGGGCGGTGCAGTTCCAGACCGTCGGTTTCCTGCTCGTCGAGCGCAACCGGGAGCGGTCCCCCGTCCAGTCCCCCGGTGAGGGCGATCTGTGGACCGCCTCCGCCGCGGACGGCGATCCGGCGCTGGCCCGCGCCCTGGCCCGGCCCGCCGACCCGGACCGGCTGTTCGCCGATTCCGTACGGGCTCTGGTGGAAGGGCTGCTGGCCGGCCCGTACGGCAGCGGCCGGACGGCGGAACCGGGACGCGGGGGCGGATGACGGCCGAATAGGAGACTGTCAGTCGCGGCCCGTATTCTCTGTGACCATGCTCGACGACCGCCAGACCGCAGCACCGTGGCCGACCGCCTACCCGCAGGGGTACGCGGTCGTCGACGTGGAGACCACCGGACTCGCACGGGACGACCGGATAGTGTCCGCCGCCGTCTACCGCCTGGACGCACAGGGCAACGTCGAGGACCACTGGTACACCCTCGTCAACCCCGAGCGCGATCCCGGCCCGGTCTGGATCCACGGCCTGACCAGTGAGGTGCTCGAAGGCGCCCCGCTCTTCCCGGAGGTCGCAGCCCAGCTCTCCGAGCGGCTCGCGGACCGCGTCCTCGTCGCGCACAACGCGGCCTTCGACTGGTCGATGCTGGCCCGGGAGTACGCCCGGGCCTCGGTCGTGGCCCCCGTCGAGCAGCGGCTGTGCACCATCGCGCTGGCCAAGGAGCTGCGGCTGCCGCTGCCCAACCACAAGCTGGCGTCGCTGGCCGCGCACTTCGGCGTCGTGCAGCAGCACGCCCACCACGCGCTGGACGACGCCCGGGTGCTGGCCGAGGCGTTCCGGCCGAGTCTGCACGCGGCGGCGCGGGGCGGGGTGCGGCTGCCGCTGCTGGAGTGCCGGCCGCTGACCGAGTGGTCGGACTCCCCGGTCACACCGAGGATCGGCCATCAGCCTTCGCACGGTCAGAACAGCTGGCGCGCCTCGCGCAAGCTCCCGCCGTGCCCGTATCCGAACCCCGGGCGGTACGAGAAGGACAAGCCCCTGATGCAGGGCATGCGGGTGGCCTTCTCCGGGGACACCTCGGTGGACCGCGAGCTGCTGGAGGACCGGGCCGTGGAGGCGGGGCTGCACGTGGCGACCAGCGTCTCCCGGCTGACCAGCCTGCTGGTCACCAACGACCCGGACGCGGCGACGTCGAAGACGGTCAAGGCGAAGTCGTTCGGCACCCCGATCCTGGACGAGAGCGCCTTCACCCATCTGCTGCGCGATGTGGCACCCGCCTCCGGCCGGGTGCCCGCGCCGTCATCGGAGTGAACCGGCGGCGACTCGCCCGCCCACCGCTCGCCCGCCCCGGCCCCGGCGTCCCACCCTGTGGCGCATGGCACGTTGTGAGGTTTGCGGAAACGACTACGGGATGTCCTTCGAGGTGCACGCGCAGGGCGCGGTGCACGTCTTCGACTGCTTCTCCTGCGCCATCCACCGCATGGCACCCATCTGTGAGCACTGCCGGGTCCAGATCATCGGCCAGGGCGTCGAGGTCGACGGGCACTGGTTCTGCGGCGGCCACTGCGCCCGCGCCGAGGGGAAGGTGGGCATCATCGACAAAGTCTGAGCAGCGGCCGCAGCGCCCGCTTCCCCGACCCCTGCGCGAGGCGCCCCACGGCAGAGTTGTACCGTCGTGGGGTGTACCGCTTCCTGTTGACCCGGCAGTGGCTGATCCTCGCCCTCCTCGCCCTCGTCCTGATTCCCACCATGGTCGAGCTGGGCCTCTGGCAGCTGCACCGGCATGAGCACAAGGTCGCGCAGAACGCCCTGATCTCCCGCAATCTCAAAGCGGCGCCGGTGCCGGTCGCCTCGCTCACCGCCCCGGGCCACACGGTCCCGCGCTCCGACTACTGGCGGACGGTGACGGCCACCGGCACGTACGACACCAGGCATCAGGTGGTCGTACGCCGCAGGACCTCCACCGACGGCCGGATCGGCGTCCACGTACTGACCCCGCTCGACCTCAAGGGCGGCGGCACGGTCCTGGTCAACCGGGGCTGGGTGCCCTCCGCCGCGAGCCAGCAGGCCTTCCCCGACGTGCCGGCCGTGCCCCGGGGCGAGGTGACCGTCACCGGCCGGCTCAAGGCCGACGAGACGACGAGCGCCAGCGGCATCAAGGACATCTCGGACCTGCCGGACCGCCAGGTGATGCTGATCAGCAGCGCCCAGGAGGCCAAGAGGCTCGCCCGGCCGGTGCTCGGCGGCTACATCGAGCAGACCGCGCCCGAGTCCGTCGGCGACTTCCCGGAGCTGATCGAGGCCCCCGACGACGGCTCGATCGGCCCGCACATGGCGTACGCCGTGCAGTGGTGGCTCTTCGCCGCCGGTGTTCCCGTCGGGTACGTGGTGCTGGCGCGCCGGGAGAAGCGCGACCGGGCAGAGGCGGCGAAGGCCGCTGCCGGGGAGCAGCGGCCCGCCGAGCCGGAGAAGCCGGAACCCGCCACGGCCTGACGACGTGTCCGCCGGATGCGGGCCGGGACGTTCCCGGCCGGGTGACCCCCGTGGGCCGGGATTGCTTAACGGGGCCCGGGTTCGGGAACACGCCAGAACGTGACCCCACGCATCGAGGACTACGCCCTCATCGGCGATCTCCAGACAGCCGCCCTGGTCGGCAGAAACGGTTCTGTCGACTGGCTCTGTCTGCCCCGCTTCGACTCGGGCGCCTGCTTCGCCGCCCTGCTCGGCGACGAGGACAACGGCCACTGGCGGATTGCCCCCAAGGGCGCGGACATCTGTACCCGGCGCGGCTACGCGGGTGACTCCCTCGTCCTGGAGACGTTCTGGGAGACCCGCACCGGCACGGTCAAGGTCATCGACTTCATGCCGCAGCGCGACCGGGAACCCGACGTCATGCGGATCGTCGAGGGTGTCAGCGGCACCGTCGAGATGAGCTCCGTGATCCGGCTGCGCTTCGACTTCGGCTCGGTCGTGCCGTGGATGCGCCGCTCGCAGGGGCACCGGGTGGCGGTCGCGGGGCCGGACTCGGCCTGGCTGCGCAGCGAGCCGCCGGTCAAGACCTGGGGCCAGCAGTTCTCCACCTGCTCGTCGTTCAGCGTCTCGGCGGGCGAGAAGGTGGCGTTCGTCCTGACCTGGCATCCCTCGCACTCGCCCCGCCCCGAGCTGGTCGACCCGCACGAGGCGCTGGAGAACACCCTGTCCGACTGGGCCGAGTGGTCCGCCCGGTGCAAGTACCGGGGGCCCTACCGGGAAGCGGTGATCCGCTCGTTGATCACGCTGAAGGCGCTGACCTTCGGCCCGACCGGCGGCATCGTGGCGGCGCCCACCACCTCGCTGCCGGAGGAGATCGGGGGCGTACGGAACTGGGACTACCGCTTCTGCTGGCTGCGGGACTCCACGCTGACCCTGGGCTCCCTCGTCTCGGCCGGCTATCTGGAGGAGGCCGCCGCCTGGCGGGACTGGCTGCTGCGGGCGGTCGCCGGGGATCCGGCCGACCTCCAGATCATGTACGGCCTCGCGGGCGAGCGCAGGCTGCCCGAGGCGGAGCTTTCGTGGCTGCGCGGCTACGAGAACTCCGCCCCGGTCCGGATCGGCAACGCCGCGGTCCGCCAGCGTCAGCTCGATGTGTACGGGGAGGTCATCGACTCCTTGCGGCTCGCCCGGGAAGCCGGGCTGGACGACAAGCCGCACGCCTGGAACCTGCAGCTCAGCCTGCTCGGCTTCCTGGAGTCCACCTGGCGCGAGCCGGACGAGGGGCTGTGGGAGATCCGCGGCCAGCGCCGTCACTTCGTGCACTCCAAGGTGATGGCCTGGGTCGCCGCCGACCGCGCCGTACGCACCCTGGAGAACAACCCCTCGCTGGCCGGCGACGCCGACCGGTGGCGGGCGATGCGGGACGCCGTGCACCGGGAGGTGTGCGAGAAGGGGTACGACCCGGAGCGGAACACCTTCACGCAGTCCTACGGATCGCGGAACCTGGACGCCGCGACGCTGCTGATCCCCCGGACCGGTTTCCTGCCGCCGGACGACCCCCGGGTGATCGGTACGGTCGACGCGGTCCGGGCCGAGCTGGGCAGGGACTGTCTGGTCCGCCGCTACAGCACGGACGGCGCCTCGATCGACGGGCTGCCCGGCAGCGAAGGGGCCTTCCTGGCGTGCTCGTTCTGGATGGCGGACGCCCTGCGCCTGACCGGGCGCGGCGAGGAGGCCCGGGACCTCTTCGAACGGCTGCTGGCGCTCCGCAACGACGTGGGGCTGCTCGCCGAGGAGTACGACACCGTCGGCCGCCGCCAGCTGGGCAACTTCCCGCAGGCGTTCAGCCACATCGGCCTCGTGGGCACCGCCATGGCACTGGCCGGGGAGGACACGCTGGAGCCGGACGCGGCAGGATAGGGCCATGGATCTTGGACTGAAGGACCGTGTGTACATCGTCACCGGAGCGACCCGGGGGCTGGGCAACGCCACGGCGCGGGCGCTCGCCGACGACGGGGCGAGGGTGATCGTCACCGGCCGGGAGGAGAGGCGTGCCGAGGCGGCCGCCGCCGAACTGGGGCCGGACGCGGTCGGCCTCGGCGCCGACAACGCCGACCCGGCGTCCGCGCGGCGTCTGGTGGACGCGGCGCACGAACGGTTCGGCCGGCTGGACGGCATCCTCATCAGCGTCGGCGGGCCGGCCCCCGGTTTCCTCGCCGACAACACCGACGAGCAGTGGCAGTCGGCCTTCGATTCGGTGTTCCTGGGTGCGGTGCGGCTCGCCAGGGCCGCGGCGGACGTGCTCGGCGAGGGCGGCGTCATCGGCTTCGTGCTCTCCGGCTCCGTGTACGAGCCGATCCCCGGGCTGACCATCTCCAACGGGCTCCGTCCCGGCCTGGCCGGTTTCGCCAAGTCCCTGGCGGACGAGCTCGGTCCGCGCGGGATCCGGGTGGTGGGCGTGCTGCCGGCCCGGATCGACACGGACCGGGTGCGTGAGCTGGACGCCCTCTCGGGCGACGCGGAGGCCGCCCGGACGGCCAACGAGGCGCAGATCCCGCTGCGGCGCTACGGCACCCCGGAGGAGTTCGGCCGGACCGCGGCGTTCCTGCTCTCGCCCGCGGCCTCGTATCTGACGGGCATCATGGTGCCGGTCGACGGCGGCTCCCGGCACGGCTTCTGAGCCGGAGCCCGGCACCGGTCGCCGGCCGGAACCGTCCGGCGGCCGGGAGGGCCACGGCAGCGGCGGTCAGCTCACCCGCTCCGCGCGGTGCCTGACCGCCCTCAGCCGCACCTCGGCCGGCAGCTCGGCCAGCCCCGCCGAATCCCGCGCATGGGCCAGCGCCTCGTCGCCGAGGCGGCCGAGCGTCTCGTCCGGCGCCGCGTGCGGCTCCATCAGCAGGCGGATCCTGGCGTGCGGCGAGCTGCGCCGGCCGGTCAGCGCGACCTGGGCGCTGGCCACCCCGTCCAGCGTTCCCGCCTCGCCGGCGAGCACCCCTTCCAGGGCCCGGCCCCGCAGCAGCGCCCCCTCGCCGTCCCCGCTGTCCACCAGGATCTCGGAGAGGCGGGCCCGGCGCAGCTGGGCCAGCAGCCACCACAGGGCGAGCACGACCACGACGGCGAGGACGGCGATGACCGTCGGCCACCACCAGCCCTGATCCCGCCAGCGGTACCGGTCGGCCACGCTGACGAGCACATCGTCCTTGCCGTACCAGGGCCACCAGGACGGCACGGCGAGGCCGAGGCCGGCGGCGAGCACCGCGCCGCCGCCGCAGATCAGCACCAGCCCGGCGAGGCCGAGCAGTGCCCGGTTGACGGTCCTGAGCAACGGATTCACCCCTTCTTCGCGGGCCGGCGGACATGTACGGACAGGCTCGGCGGCCGGGCCAGTCCCAGCTCCTTGATACCGGTCCCGAGCACGGTGTCCAGATCGGCACGTACCTCGTCGAGTTCACGGAAGTGCGACACGGCGCGCACCACCGCCCTGCGCCGGCCCATCCGGACCCGCACCGACTGCACCCCGGACACCTCGACGGCCCGGTCGCGCAGCACCAGTGCGGCCGCGGACCGGTCGAGTGCGGCGCGTACGCCGGGGCGGTCGCGGCGCATGGGCAGCAGGGCGCGGAGGCCGGGGGTGGCGGCGAGCACCAGCAGCCACAGGCCGATCGCCACGGCCGCCGCGGCGGCGCCGAGCAGCCAGGCGCTGTGCAGCGGGCGCTCGGCGAGCTGGCCGGCCAGCGACCGGCGCCAGCGCATTGCCGGATGGCCGGCCCGTACCGCCGCCACGTCGTAGAGCAGCAGTCCGGTGCCGCCGAGGACCAGCAGTGCCAGGACCGCCGCGGGGATCCGGCGCGCCGACCAGAAGCGGCCCGCCCCAAAGGCGCCCGCCTGCCGGGCGGGTACCGGGTCGTACGCGGCGGAGGAGGCGGACTGGTCGAGTTCGAGCACGTCCCCCTGTTCGACGGGGCCGGTGGTGGGCGGCGCCTGGGCGGGCCGCTCCGGTCCGTGGGGCTCGGTCACTGGATCCTCCCCTGTGCCGCGGCGCTCGCTCCCGTCGGGTGCAAGCGCTCGACCTGTACGGCCACCTCGGGCACTTCCATCCCCGCCAACGCCCTTACCCGCTCGGCGACATGCCGACGCACACGGCCGCACCGGCGGCCGATGTCGCAGGGGTAGCCGAGCTCCAGGCTCACCCGCACCCGGGCGGTGCCCCGGTGCACCGTGACGGTGGCGCGCGGCGGGGCACCCTGCTCCGGCGGCTCGTCGATCGCCTCCTTCGCCGCCTGCGCGGCGATCTTCGCGACCACCCGGTCGGCGATCCGGGTCTCCCCGCGCTCACCTGCGGCGATCCGGTCCTTCGCCCCCGACAACGCCGTCACCGCCGTCGGTCGCCGCGCCCGCGACTCCGGAAGAAGTCGCCGAGCTCCAGGTCGCCCTCCAGGAGGCGACCGACGACGAAGCCGACCGCCCCGAGTGCGGCCACCAGCAGGAAGGCCCCGAAGCCGCCGAAGTACCCGGCGAATGCGAGCGCCATGCCGGCCACCATGCCGGCCACAGCCATGCTCATCGTGTGCTCCTCAACTGCCTCTCGCCGGAGGCCTACTGGAGGCGTGGCTCCGGCTGGTCCTCGTCGTCGGCCTCGTCGGGCAGCTTCACGTCGCTCACCGCGATATTGACCTCGACGACCTCCAGGCCGGTCATCCGCTCGACCGCCGCGACCACGTTCTCCCGCACGTCACGGGCCACGTCGGAGATCGACACGCCGTAATCGACGACGATCTCCAGGTCGAGCGCGGTCTGCGACTCGCCGACCTCCGCCTTCACCCCGCGGGTGACGGACTTGCCACCGCCGGGTACCCGGTCGCGCACCGCTCCGAAGGTGCGTGAGAAGCCGCTGCCCATCGCATGGACGCCGACCACGTCGCGGGTCGCCATTCCGGCGATCTTCTCGACCACGCCGTCGGCGATGGTCGTACGGCCGCGGGTGGCGGGCGCTCCCCCACCGCGTTTGACCAGGTGGCTCGATTCCTTGTCGGGGCTCTCGGGGCGGTTCCGCTGCGTGGTGTCGGTCATCGCCATCTTTCCCTTCTGAGCATGTTGTACCTCTTTGCCCACATTAGGTGTGCTTGCTCCGCAGCGCGCCGTGGATGCGGCAGGCTGGGGCAATGACGACGGCTGACGACCCACGCAGGGCGGACGGATGGACAGCGGCGGTCCGGCAACGGCTCGGCCTCGGCCGGCTCCTTCCGCTGGGCGGCCCGGCGGACGGGGCCTGGATCTCCGAGCGGGCCGCGGTCGCGGTGCTGCGCCGCGCGGTGACGGGCCCCGGCCTCGTGCTCGGGGAGCTGAGGATCTCGGTGGCCGATCCGGACGGGGCGCCGGAGGCGGAGGTGGAGCCGCCGCCCAGCGCGCTGCGGCCGGGTCCGCTGCGGATCGAGGCGGCCGTGTCGGCGGTGTCCGGTCAGCCGCTGCCCGCCGCGGCCGAGGCGCTGCGCTCGGCACTGCTGACGGCGGCCGGCCGGCGGCTGGGCCTGGTGGTCGCGGCGGTGGACGTCCGGGTGACGGAACTGCTGGACGCGGCGCCCGAGCCACCGGCCGCCGTCCCGGCCGAGGTGCGCAGGGCAAGGGCGGAGGGGGCCGCGGCGTCCGCGGCGGCGGGTGTCGCGGGTGTGGTGACGCTGACCCGGGTGCTGGGGCACGCGGTGCACGCGCGCCCGGACCATGTGCGGGTCGAGCTGGCGACGGCCCCGGACCACCGGGCGCTCGACGTGGCCCGTGCGGTGCGGGCCGCCGTGGCGGCCGCGGTGGAGGGCGATCCCTCGGTCGCGGTGCTGGTCACGGCGGTGGTGGAACAGGACTGATCGCGGGGCGGGTCCGGGAATCCGGGGTCCGGCCCGCCGCGCGACCGGGCAGGTCCGGGGTCCGGACCCGCCGCGCGACCGGGCAGGTCCGGGGTCCGGACCCGCCCCGCGACCGGGCAGGTCCGGGGTCCGGACCCGCCCCGCGACCGGGCAGGTCCGGGGGCCGAACTCCGGCCCGCCCCGCGATCGTCGTCGGTCTCAGTCGGTGATGCCCGCCAGATCGCGCAGCCGACGGCCCTGCGCGGCCCGTTCGGCGACGCGCTGCTCCTCGTAACCGCGCGAGACGGCACCGCTCAGCAGCGCCTTGGTCTCCACGACGGCGTCGCGCGGGGCGGCCAGCAGCGCGCCGGCCAGATCGCGGGCCGCCGCGTCCAGCTCACCGGCCGGGACGACGAGATTGGCCAGGCCGGTGCGCCCGGCCTCCTCGGCGTGCACGAAGCGGCCCGTGGCGCAGATTTCGAGCGCGCGGGCGTACCCCACCAGGTTGACCAGGGGGTGCGTACCGGTGAGGTCGGGCACCAGACCGAGGCTGGTCTCGCGCATGGCGAACTGCACGTCCTCGGCGACGATCCGCAGATCACAGGCGAGGGCGAGCTGGAAGCCGGCACCGATCGCATGCCCCTGGACGGCCGCGATCGACACGATGTCGTTGCGGCGCCACCAGGTGAACGCCTCCTGGTACTCGGCGATGGTCGCGTCGAGCTCGGCCTCCGGGCCGCGCGCCATGTCGAGGAAGGACGGCTCGCCGTCGAACCCCTCGGGGGTGAACGCCTGCCGGTCCAGTCCCGCGGAGAAGGATTTGCCCTCGCCGCGGAGCACGACGACCCGCACACTGCCGGGCAGTGCCCGGCCGGCCTCCGTCAACGCCCGCCACAGAGCGGGGGACTGAGCGTTGCGCTTGGCCGGATTGGTGAGGGTCACCGTGGCGACCGCGTCGTCGACGGTGAGTCGTACGCCGTCCTTGTCGAGCACAGAGTCGATCGAGGTCATGGGGCGCCTCCGGTTCCGTTCAGTCAGCATGCACAGCTAAGTGACTGAACAGTAACCACCCGGTCGACATCGCTGCCGGCCGGGTGGCCACCGCCGAAAGCCGGTGAACCCCGGGGCGGACCGGACGGCCTGCCCCGACCGCGCGGGCCGTCAGGCCGTGGCGGCCTTCTTGCCCCGTGTCGCTCCGCCGCGTCCCCGCAGCGTGACTCCGGACTCACTGAGCATCCGGTGGACGAATCCGTAGGAGCGGCCGGTCTCTTCGGCCAACGCCCGGATGCTCGCACCGGAGTCGTACTTCTTCTTCAGGTCTGCCGCGAGCTTGTCGCGCGCGGCGCCGGTCACCCGGCTGCCCTTCTTCAGAGTCTCGGCCACCCGTGCCTCCTCATGGGAAGTGCGCTCTGGACTCTCATGATCACCCCTCGGGGGCTTCCTGGCCACCCATTCGGCAAGGTCCGTGCGACCCGGTTCCCGGCCGGAGAACGGGCCGACACGACCGGAATCCCGCATTCCGTGGGGCTGTGGCGGCGGACGGAACAGGGCCCGGGGCGAATCGGCAGGTCAGGGCCACACGGGGAACAGGACCCCCGTACGGGTGCACCCGGCAGGTATCTGCCGGGTGCCGCGCCGGGGTACGAGACGTACTCACGCAGATGATGGATCACGCGTAGGCGCAATGATCCGGACGGAGTGGATCAGACGGGCCGCGGGCGGGATCAGGCAAGCGCGACCAGGTCCTGGTAGTCCGCACCCCACAGGTCCTCGACGCCGTCGGGCAGCAGGATGATGCGCTCCGGCTGGAGTGCCTCGACCGCTCCCTCGTCGTGGGTGACGAGGACGACGGCGCCCTTGTACGTGCGCAGCGCGCCGAGGATCTCCGCGCGGCTGGCCAGGTCGAGGTTGTTGGTCGGCTCGTCCAGCAGCAGCACATTGGCGGAGGAGACCACCAGGGTCGCCAGGGCGAGACGGGTCTTCTCGCCGCCGGAGAGGACACCGGCGGGCTTGTCGACGTCGTCGCCGGAGAAGAGGAAGGAGCCCAGCGTCTTGCGGACCTCGACCAGGTCGAGGTCGGGCGCCGCGGAGCGCATGTTCTCCAGGACGGAGCGGTCCGGGTCGAGGGTCTCGTGCTCCTGGGCGTAGTAGCCGAGCTTGAGACCGTGGCCCTCGATCACCTTGCCGGTGTCCTCTCCGGCGGCGAGAAGACCCGTCTCGCCCTGGCGACCCTGGTGGTCTCCTCCGCCAATGTGCTGCTGCTGGACGAGCCGACCAACAACCTCGACCTGGCCAGCCGCGCGGAGATCCTCGGCGCGCTGCGCACGTACAAGGGCGCCGTCGTCCTCGTCACCCACGACGAGGGAGCGGTCGAGGCACTCCAGCCGGAGCGCATCATCCTGCTGCCCGACGGCGTCGAGGACCTGTGGGGTGCGGACTACCAGGACCTGGTCGCGCTTGCCTGATCCCGCCCGCGGCCCGTCTGATCCACTCCGTCCGGATCATTGCGCCTACGCGTGATCCATCATCTGCGTGAGTACGTCTCGTACCCCGGCGCGGCACCCGGCAGATACCTGCCGGGTGCACCCGTACGGGGGTCCTGTTCCCCGTGTGGCCCTGACCTGCCGATTCGCCCCGGGCCCTGTTCCGTCCGCCGCCACAGCCCCACGGAATGCGGGATTCCGGTCGTGTCGGCCCGTTCTCCGGCCGGGAACCGGGTCGCACGGACCTTGCCGAATGGGTGGCCAGGAAGCCCCCGAGGGGTGATCATGAGAGTCCAGAGCGCACTTCCCATGAGGAGGCACGGGTGGCCGAGACTCTGAAGAAGGGCAGCCGGGTGACCGGCGCCGCGCGCGACAAGCTCGCGGCAGACCTGAAGAAGAAGTACGACTCCGGTGCGAGCATCCGGGCGTTGGCCGAAGAGACCGGCCGCTCCTACGGATTCGTCCACCGGATGCTCAGTGAGTCCGGAGTCACGCTGCGGGGACGCGGCGGAGCGACACGGGGCAAGAAGGCCGCCACGGCCTGACGGCCCGCGCGGTCGGGGCAGGCCGTCCGGTCCGCCCCGGGGTTCACCGGCTTTCGGCGGTGGCCACCCGGCCGGCAGCGATGTCGACCGGGTGGTTACTGTTCAGTCACTTAGCTGTGCATGCTGACTGAACGGAACCGGAGGCGCCCCATGACCTCGATCGACTCTGTGCTCGACAAGGACGGCGTACGACTCACCGTCGACGACGCGGTCGCCACGGTGACCCTCACCAATCCGGCCAAGCGCAACGCTCAGTCCCCCGCTCTGTGGCGGGCGTTGACGGAGGCCGGCCGGGCACTGCCCGGCAGTGTGCGGGTCGTCGTGCTCCGCGGCGAGGGCAAATCCTTCTCCGCGGGACTGGACCGGCAGGCGTTCACCCCCGAGGGGTTCGACGGCGAGCCGTCCTTCCTCGACATGGCGCGCGGCCCGGAGGCCGAGCTCGACGCGACCATCGCCGAGTACCAGGAGGCGTTCACCTGGTGGCGCCGCAACGACATCGTGTCGATCGCGGCCGTCCAGGGGCATGCGATCGGTGCCGGCTTCCAGCTCGCCCTCGCCTGTGATCTGCGGATCGTCGCCGAGGACGTGCAGTTCGCCATGCGCGAGACCAGCCTCGGTCTGGTGCCCGACCTCACCGGTACGCACCCCCTGGTCAACCTGGTGGGGTACGCCCGCGCGCTCGAAATCTGCGCCACGGGCCGCTTCGTGCACGCCGAGGAGGCCGGGCGCACCGGCCTGGCCAATCTCGTCGTCCCGGCCGGTGAGCTGGACGCGGCGGCCCGCGATCTGGCCGGCGCGCTGCTGGCCGCCCCGCGCGACGCCGTCGTGGAGACCAAGGCGCTGCTGAGCGGTGCCGTCTCGCGCGGTTACGAGGAGCAGCGCGTCGCCGAACGGGCCGCGCAGGGCCGTCGGCTGCGCGATCTGGCGGGCATCACCGACTGAGACCGACGACGATCGCGGGGCGGGCCGGAGTTCGGCCCCCGGACCTGCCCGGTCGCGGGGCGGGTCCGGACCCCGGACCTGCCCGGTCGCGGGGCGGGTCCGGACCCCGGACCTGCCCGGTCGCGCGGCGGGTCCGGACCCCGGACCTGCCCGGTCGCGCGGCGGGCCGGACCCCGGATTCCCGGACCCGCCCCGCGATCAGTCCTGTTCCACCACCGCCGTGACCAGCACCGCGACCGAGGGATCGCCCTCCACCGCGGCCGCCACGGCGGCCCGCACCGCACGGGCCACGTCGAGCGCCCGGTGGTCCGGGGCCGTCGCCAGCTCGACCCGCACATGGTCCGGGCGCGCGTGCACCGCGTGCCCCAGCACCCGGGTCAGCGTCACCACACCCGCGACACCCGCCGCCGCGGACGCCGCGGCCCCCTCCGCCCTTGCCCTGCGCACCTCGGCCGGGACGGCGGCCGGTGGCTCGGGCGCCGCGTCCAGCAGTTCCGTCACCCGGACGTCCACCGCCGCGACCACCAGGCCCAGCCGCCGGCCGGCCGCCGTCAGCAGTGCCGAGCGCAGCGCCTCGGCCGCGGCGGGCAGCGGCTGACCGGACACCGCCGACACGGCCGCCTCGATCCGCAGCGGACCCGGCCGCAGCGCGCTGGGCGGCGGCTCCACCTCCGCCTCCGGCGCCCCGTCCGGATCGGCCACCGAGATCCTCAGCTCCCCGAGCACGAGGCCGGGGCCCGTCACCGCGCGGCGCAGCACCGCGACCGCGGCCCGCTCGGAGATCCAGGCCCCGTCCGCCGGGCCGCCCAGCGGAAGGAGCCGGCCGAGGCCGAGCCGTTGCCGGACCGCCGCTGTCCATCCGTCCGCCCTGCGTGGGTCGTCAGCCGTCGTCATTGCCCCAGCCTGCCGCATCCACGGCGCGCTGCGGAGCAAGCACACCTAATGTGGGCAAAGAGGTACAACATGCTCAGAAGGGAAAGATGGCGATGACCGACACCACGCAGCGGAACCGCCCCGAGAGCCCCGACAAGGAATCGAGCCACCTGGTCAAACGCGGTGGGGGAGCGCCCGCCACCCGCGGCCGTACGACCATCGCCGACGGCGTGGTCGAGAAGATCGCCGGAATGGCGACCCGCGACGTGGTCGGCGTCCATGCGATGGGCAGCGGCTTCTCACGCACCTTCGGAGCGGTGCGCGACCGGGTACCCGGCGGTGGCAAGTCCGTCACCCGCGGGGTGAAGGCGGAGGTCGGCGAGTCGCAGACCGCGCTCGACCTGGAGATCGTCGTCGATTACGGCGTGTCGATCTCCGACGTGGCCCGTGACGTGCGGGAGAACGTGGTCGCGGCGGTCGAGCGGATGACCGGCCTGGAGGTCGTCGAGGTCAATATCGCGGTGAGCGACGTGAAGCTGCCCGACGAGGCCGACGACGAGGACCAGCCGGAGCCACGCCTCCAGTAGGCCTCCGGCGAGAGGCAGTTGAGGAGCACACGATGAGCATGGCTGTGGCCGGCATGGTGGCCGGCATGGCGCTCGCATTCGCCGGGTACTTCGGCGGCTTCGGGGCCTTCCTGCTGGTGGCCGCACTCGGGGCGGTCGGCTTCGTCGTCGGTCGCCTCCTGGAGGGCGACCTGGAGCTCGGCGACTTCTTCCGGAGTCGCGGGCGCGGCGACCGACGGCGGTGACGGCGTTGTCGGGGGCGAAGGACCGGATCGCCGCAGGTGAGCGCGGGGAGACCCGGATCGCCGACCGGGTGGTCGCGAAGATCGCCGCGCAGGCGGCGAAGGAGGCGATCGACGAGCCGCCGGAGCAGGGTGCCCCGCCGCGCGCCACCGTCACGGTGCACCGGGGCACCGCCCGGGTGCGGGTGAGCCTGGAGCTCGGCTACCCCTGCGACATCGGCCGCCGGTGCGGCCGTGTGCGTCGGCATGTCGCCGAGCGGGTAAGGGCGTTGGCGGGGATGGAAGTGCCCGAGGTGGCCGTACAGGTCGAGCGCTTGCACCCGACGGGAGCGAGCGCCGCGGCACAGGGGAGGATCCAGTGACCGAGCCCCACGGACCGGAGCGGCCCGCCCAGGCGCCGCCCACCACCGGCCCCGTCGAACAGGGGGACGTGCTCGAACTCGACCAGTCCGCCTCCTCCGCCGCGTACGACCCGGTACCCGCCCGGCAGGCGGGCGCCTTTGGGGCGGGCCGCTTCTGGTCGGCGCGCCGGATCCCCGCGGCGGTCCTGGCACTGCTGGTCCTCGGCGGCACCGGACTGCTGCTCTACGACGTGGCGGCGGTACGGGCCGGCCATCCGGCAATGCGCTGGCGCCGGTCGCTGGCCGGCCAGCTCGCCGAGCGCCCGCTGCACAGCGCCTGGCTGCTCGGCGCCGCCGCGGCGGCCGTGGCGATCGGCCTGTGGCTGCTGGTGCTCGCCGCCACCCCCGGCCTCCGCGCCCTGCTGCCCATGCGCCGCGACCGCCCCGGCGTACGCGCCGCACTCGACCGGTCCGCGGCCGCACTGGTGCTGCGCGACCGGGCCGTCGAGGTGTCCGGGGTGCAGTCGGTGCGGGTCCGGATGGGCCGGCGCAGGGCGGTGGTGCGCGCCGTGTCGCACTTCCGTGAACTCGACGAGGTACGTGCCGATCTGGACACCGTGCTCGGGACCGGTATCAAGGAGCTGGGACTGGCCCGGCCGCCGAGCCTGTCCGTACATGTCCGCCGGCCCGCGAAGAAGGGGTGAATCCGTTGCTCAGGACCGTCAACCGGGCACTGCTCGGCCTCGCCGGGCTGGTGCTGATCTGCGGCGGCGGCGCGGTGCTCGCCGCCGGCCTCGGCCTCGCCGTGCCGTCCTGGTGGCCCTGGTACGGCAAGGACGATGTGCTCGTCAGCGTGGCCGACCGGTACCGCTGGCGGGATCAGGGCTGGTGGTGGCCGACGGTCATCGCCGTCCTCGCCGTCGTGGTCGTGCTCGCCCTGTGGTGGCTGCTGGCCCAGCTGCGCCGGGCCCGCCTCTCCGAGATCCTGGTGGACAGCGGGGACGGCGAGGGGGCGCTGCTGCGGGGCCGGGCCCTGGAAGGGGTGCTCGCCGGCGAGGCGGGAACGCTGGACGGGGTGGCCAGCGCCCAGGTCGCGCTGACCGGCCGGCGCAGCTCGCCGCACGCCAGGATCCGCCTGCTGATGGAGCCGCACGCGGCGCCGGACGAGACGCTCGGCCGCCTCGGCGACGAGGCGCTGGCCCATGCGCGGGATTCGGCGGGGCTGGCCGAGCTGCCGGCCGAGGTGCGGCTGAGGGCGGTCAGGCACCGCGCGGAGCGGGTGAGCTGACCGCCGCTGCCGTGGCCCTCCCGGCCGCCGGACGGTTCCGGCCGGCGACCGGTGCCGGGCTCCGGCTCAGAAGCCGTGCCGGGAGCCGCCGTCGACCGGCACCATGATGCCCGTCAGATACGAGGCCGCGGGCGAGAGCAGGAACGCCGCGGTCCGGCCGAACTCCTCCGGGGTGCCGTAGCGCCGCAGCGGGATCTGCGCCTCGTTGGCCGTCCGGGCGGCCTCCGCGTCGCCCGAGAGGGCGTCCAGCTCACGCACCCGGTCCGTGTCGATCCGGGCCGGCAGCACGCCCACCACCCGGATCCCGCGCGGACCGAGCTCGTCCGCCAGGGACTTGGCGAAACCGGCCAGGCCGGGACGGAGCCCGTTGGAGATGGTCAGCCCGGGGATCGGCTCGTACACGGAGCCGGAGAGCACGAAGCCGATGACGCCGCCCTCGCCGAGCACGTCCGCCGCGGCCCTGGCGAGCCGCACCGCACCCAGGAACACCGAATCGAAGGCCGACTGCCACTGCTCGTCGGTGTTGTCGGCGAGGAAACCGGGGGCCGGCCCGCCGACGCTGATGAGGATGCCGTCCAGCCGGCCGAACCGTTCGTGCGCCGCGTCCACCAGACGCCGCGCGGACGCCGGGTCGGCGTTGTCGGCGCCGAGGCCGACCGCGTCCGGCCCCAGTTCGGCGGCGGCCGCCTCGGCACGCCTCTCCTCCCGGCCGGTGACGATCACCCTCGCCCCGTCGTCGGCGAGCGCCCGCGCCGTGGCGTTGCCCAGCCCCCGGGTCGCTCCGGTGACGATGTACACACGGTCCTTCAGTCCAAGATCCATGGCCCTATCCTGCCGCGTCCGGCTCCAGCGTGTCCTCCCCGGCCAGTGCCATGGCGGTGCCCACGAGGCCGATGTGGCTGAACGCCTGCGGGAAGTTGCCCAGCTGGCGGCGGCCGACGGTGTCGTACTCCTCGGCGAGCAGCCCCACGTCGTTGCGGAGCGCCAGCAGCCGTTCGAAGAGGTCCCGGGCCTCCTCGCCGCGCCCGGTCAGGCGCAGGGCGTCCGCCATCCAGAACGAGCACGCCAGGAAGGCCCCTTCGCTGCCGGGCAGCCCGTCGATCGAGGCGCCGTCCGTGCTGTAGCGGCGGACCAGACAGTCCCTGCCCAGCTCGGCCCGGACCGCGTCGACCGTACCGATCACCCGGGGGTCGTCCGGCGGCAGGAAACCGGTCCGGGGGATCAGCAGCGTCGCGGCGTCCAGGTTCCGCGATCCGTAGGACTGCGTGAAGGTGTTCCGCTCCGGGTCGTACCCCTTCTCGCACACCTCCCGGTGCACGGCGTCCCGCATCGCCCGCCACCGGTCGGCGTCGCCGGCCAGCGAGGGGTTGTTCTCCAGGGTGCGTACGGCGCGGTCGGCGGCGACCCAGGCCATCACCTTGGAGTGCACGAAGTGACGGCGCTGGCCGCGGATCTCCCACAGCCCCTCGTCCGGCTCGCGCCAGGTGGACTCCAGGAAGCCGAGCAGGCTGAGCTGCAGGTTCCAGGCGTGCGGCTTGTCGTCCAGCCCGGCTTCCCGGGCGAGCCGCAAGGAGTCGATGACCTCCCCGTACACATCGAGCTGACGCTGGCGGACCGCGGCGTTGCCGATCCGGACCGGGGCGGAGTTCTCGTAGCCGCGCAGCCACGAAAGCTCCGCCTCGGGCAGCCTGCGCTCGCCCGCGAGGCCGTACATGATCTGGAGGTCGGCCGGATCCCCGGCGACCGCCCGCAGCAGCCAGTCCCGCCAGGCGGCGGCCTCCTCCAGATAGCCGGCCGAGACGAGGGAGCCCAGGGTCAGCGTGGAGTCCCGCAGCCAGCAGAAGCGGTAGTCCCAGTTCCGTACGCCCCCGATCTCCTCCGGCAGCGAGGTGGTGGGCGCCGCCACGATGCCGCCGGTCGGGCCGAAGGTCAGCGCCTTCAGCGTGATCAACGAGCGGATCACCGCTTCCCGGTAGGGCCCCCGGTACTTGCACCGGGCGGACCACTCGGCCCAGTCGGACAGGGTGTTCTCCAGCGCCTCGTGCGGGTCGACCAGCTCGGGGCGGGGCGAGTGCGAGGGATGCCAGGTCAGGACGAACGCCACCTTCTCGCCCGCCGAGACGCTGAACGACGAGCAGGTGGAGAACTGCTGGCCCCAGGTCTTGACCGGCGGCTCGCTGCGCAGCCAGGCCGAGTCCGGCCCCGCGACCGCCACCCGGTGCCCCTGCGAGCGGCGCATCCACGGCACGACCGAGCCGAAGTCGAAGCGCAGCCGGATCACGGAGCTCATCTCGACGGTGCCGCTGACACCCTCGACGATCCGCATGACGTCGGGTTCCCGGTCGCGCTGCGGCATGAAGTCGATGACCTTGACCGTGCCGGTGCGGGTCTCCCAGAACGTCTCCAGGACGAGGGAGTCACCCGCGTAGCCGCGCCGGGTACAGATGTCCGCGCCCTTGGGGGCAATCCGCCAGTGGCCGTTGTCCTCGTCGCCGAGCAGGGCGGCGAAGCAGGCGCCCGAGTCGAAGCGGGGCAGACAGAGCCAGTCGACAGAACCGTTTCTGCCGACCAGGGCGGCTGTCTGGAGATCGCCGATGAGGGCGTAGTCCTCGATGCGTGGGGTCACGTTCTGGCGTGTTCCCGAACCCGGGCCCCGTTAAGCAATCCCGGCCCACGGGGGTCACCCGGCCGGGAACGTCCCGGCCCGCATCCGGCGGACACGTCGTCAGGCCGTGGCGGGTTCCGGCTTCTCCGGCTCGGCGGGCCGCTGCTCCCCGGCAGCGGCCTTCGCCGCCTCTGCCCGGTCGCGCTTCTCCCGGCGCGCCAGCACCACGTACCCGACGGGAACACCGGCGGCGAAGAGCCACCACTGCACGGCGTACGCCATGTGCGGGCCGATCGAGCCGTCGTCGGGGGCCTCGATCAGCTCCGGGAAGTCGCCGACGGACTCGGGCGCGGTCTGCTCGATGTAGCCGCCGAGCACCGGCCGGGCGAGCCTCTTGGCCTCCTGGGCGCTGCTGATCAGCATCACCTGGCGGTCCGGCAGGTCCGAGATGTCCTTGATGCCGCTGGCGCTCGTCGTCTCGTCGGCCTTGAGCCGGCCGGTGACGGTCACCTCGCCCCGGGGCACGGCCGGCACGTCGGGGAAGGCCTGCTGGCTCGCGGCGGAGGGCACCCAGCCCCGGTTGACCAGGACCGTGCCGCCGCCCTTGAGGTCGAGCGGGGTCAGTACGTGGACGCCGATCCGGCCGTCGGTGGAGGTCCTGCGGCGTACGACCACCTGATGCCTGGTGTCGTACGTGCCGGTGGCCGTCACCGTCCGCCAGTAGTCGGAGCGCGGGACCGTGTGGCCCGGGGCGGTGAGCGAGGCGACCGGCACCGGCGCCGCTTTGAGATTGCGGGAGATCAGGGCGTTCTGCGCGACCTTGTGCTCATGCCGGTGCAGCTGCCAGAGGCCCAGCTCGACCATGGTGGGAATCAGGACGAGGGCGAGGAGGGCGAGGATCAGCCACTGCCGGGTCAACAGGAAGCGGTACACCCCACGACGGTACAACTCTGCCGTGGGGCGCCTCGCGCAGGGGTCGGGGAAGCGGGCGCTGCGGCCGCTGCTCAGACTTTGTCGATGATGCCCACCTTCCCCTCGGCGCGGGCGCAGTGGCCGCCGCAGAACCAGTGCCCGTCGACCTCGACGCCCTGGCCGATGATCTGGACCCGGCAGTGCTCACAGATGGGTGCCATGCGGTGGATGGCGCAGGAGAAGCAGTCGAAGACGTGCACCGCGCCCTGCGCGTGCACCTCGAAGGACATCCCGTAGTCGTTTCCGCAAACCTCACAACGTGCCATGCGCCACAGGGTGGGACGCCGGGGCCGGGGCGGGCGAGCGGTGGGCGGGCGAGTCGCCGCCGGTTCACTCCGATGACGGCGCGGGCACCCGGCCGGAGGCGGGTGCCACATCGCGCAGCAGATGGGTGAAGGCGCTCTCGTCCAGGATCGGGGTGCCGAACGACTTCGCCTTGACCGTCTTCGACGTCGCCGCGTCCGGGTCGTTGGTGACCAGCAGGCTGGTCAGCCGGGAGACGCTGGTCGCCACGTGCAGCCCCGCCTCCACGGCCCGGTCCTCCAGCAGCTCGCGGTCCACCGAGGTGTCCCCGGAGAAGGCCACCCGCATGCCCTGCATCAGGGGCTTGTCCTTCTCGTACCGCCCGGGGTTCGGATACGGGCACGGCGGGAGCTTGCGCGAGGCGCGCCAGCTGTTCTGACCGTGCGAAGGCTGATGGCCGATCCTCGGTGTGACCGGGGAGTCCGACCACTCGGTCAGCGGCCGGCACTCCAGCAGCGGCAGCCGCACCCCGCCCCGCGCCGCCGCGTGCAGACTCGGCCGGAACGCCTCGGCCAGCACCCGGGCGTCGTCCAGCGCGTGGTGGGCGTGCTGCTGCACGACGCCGAAGTGCGCGGCCAGCGACGCCAGCTTGTGGTTGGGCAGCGGCAGCCGCAGCTCCTTGGCCAGCGCGATGGTGCACAGCCGCTGCTCGACGGGGGCCACGACCGAGGCCCGGGCGTACTCCCGGGCCAGCATCGACCAGTCGAAGGCCGCGTTGTGCGCGACGAGGACGCGGTCCGCGAGCCGCTCGGAGAGCTGGGCTGCGACCTCCGGGAAGAGCGGGGCGCCTTCGAGCACCTCACTGGTCAGGCCGTGGATCCAGACCGGGCCGGGATCGCGCTCGGGGTTGACGAGGGTGTACCAGTGGTCCTCGACGTTGCCCTGTGCGTCCAGGCGGTAGACGGCGGCGGACACTATCCGGTCGTCCCGTGCGAGTCCGGTGGTCTCCACGTCGACGACCGCGTACCCCTGCGGGTAGGCGGTCGGCCACGGTGCTGCGGTCTGGCGGTCGTCGAGCATGGTCACAGAGAATACGGGCCGCGACTGACAGTCTCCTATTCGGCCGTCATCCGCCCCCGCGTCCCGGTTCCGCCGTCCGGCCGCTGCCGTACGGGCCGGCCAGCAGCCCTTCCACCAGAGCCCGTACGGAATCGGCGAACAGCCGGTCCGGGTCGGCGGGCCGGGCCAGGGCGCGGGCCAGCGCCGGATCGCCGTCCGCGGCGGAGGCGGTCCACAGATCGCCCTCACCGGGGGACTGGACGGGGGACCGCTCCCGGTTGCGCTCGACGAGCAGGAAACCGACGGTCTGGAACTGCACCGCCCGCACCGCCGCGGCCGCCCGCGCCCCGCGCAGCCCCGCGGCGTGCACCTCGTGGACGAGGGCCTGTTGCGCGGGGAGGAACATCCGCTCGGTGAGCCCCCGTTCGTGGACCATCGCGATCAGATGCGGTCTGGCCCGCAGCTCGCGGCGCAGGGCGCGGGCGACGGAGACGATGCGGGCCGCCGGGGTCCGGCCGGCCGGGCGCAGGGTGCCCATCTCCCGCACGGTGCGCTCGACGAGGGCGTCCAGCAGCGACTCGCGGTTGCCGACATGCCAGTAGATCGAGGTGACCGCGGTGCCCAGCTCCGCGGCGAGGGCGCGCATGGTGAGGGCCTGCGGGCCGTGCCGCTTCAGCAGGGCGGCGGCCGTGTCCAGGACCTCTTCGCGGGTCAGCGACGATCGCGCCACAGCGCTCCCTGGTTCTCGAAATCCGTTGCACGCATGCCTATTTACCCTTCATCGGCATCGGTGTAACTGTGTTACAGAACCCGGCACGGAGAACGCGAGACGCGGAGAACGCGAGACACGGACGACCGAGAAGGGTGGTACGACATGGCACGCGTACGGTATGGCGCGCGCACCGGGGCCGAGATCGCGGCGGCCCGCGCGGCCCGCTCCCGGCTCCCCGACATCTGGTCCACCGGCGTGGTGGCCCTCTGGGAGAGCGACCCCGACGCGGTGGCGGCCGTCCTCCCGCCACCTCTCAAGCCCGCCGAGCGCCCGCTCGTCCGGGCCGGTATCAGTACGGTCGAGCTCCCCGGCTACCCGCTCGGTGCCGGCTCGGTCGCCGTCGCGGCGATCCACGACGGCCACCAGGGCTGGTATCCGCTCGTCATGCCGATGACCCATGAACGGGCGCTGATCGGCGGCCGTGAGGTGTTCGGCGAACCGAAGAAGCTCGGCGAGGTGACCGTCGAACGCGACGGCCTCGTCGTCCGTGCCGCGCTCGCCCGGCACGGCATCGCGTTCGTCGAGGTGCGCGGCGCGGTGAGCGGACCGCTCCCTGTGCCCGAACCGGCCGGCAAGCTCGACTTCTACTTCAAGTACCTGCCCGCCGTGGACGGCGAGGGCTTCGACTCCGACCCCGTCCTGGTCCACTGCACCCGCCACGAGAAGGTCCGCAGGCTGGAACGGATCTCGGGCGACGTGGTGCTGCGCGAGTCGGTGTACGACCCGGTCGCCGACCTCCCCGTACGCCGGCTGGTCGAGCTCACCATCGGCGAGAAGACCAGCGACCAGCAGGGCAGGGCCGTGGCCCGGGTGAGCGCCGAGGCGCTGCTGCCGTACATCCACCAGCGCTACGACGACCCGCAGCAGATCCACGACGGACCGCCGGAAGGGAGCGTCCGATGAGACTGGAGGAGGGCCAGGTCGCCGTCGTCACCGGCGCCGCGAGCGGCATCGGCCTCGCGATGGCACGCAGGTTCGCCGCCGAGGGGCTGAAGGTGGTCCTCGCCGACGTGGAGGAGGGCGCGCTCGGCGAGGCGGCGGGCGAACTGCGCCGGGACGGTGCGCGGGTGCTGGCCAGGGGCGTCGACGTCGGCGAACGCGAATCCGTGCAGGCGCTGGCCGAGGCCGCGTACGACACCTTCGGCGCCGTGCACGTGCTGTGCAACAACGCCGGGGTCGGTTCCGGGGCCGAGGGCCGGATGTGGGAGCACGAGCCGAACGACTGGAAGTGGGCGTTCGCCGTCAACGTCTGGGGTGTCTTCCACGGCATCCAGGCGTTCGTGCCCCGCATGATCGCGGGCGGCGCCCCCGGACACGTCGTCAACACCTCGTCCGGGGACGGCGGGATCGCCCCGCTGCCGACCGCCTCCGTGTACGCGGTCACCAAGTCCGCCGTCGTCACGATGACCGAGTCGCTGTACGCGCACCTGAGGGCGGAGGGCGTCGAGGTCGGCGCCTCGGTGCTCTTCCCCGGCCCGCACATGCTCCGCACCGGACTGTGGGAGTCGCACCGCAACCGGCCGCAGCGGTACGCCAAGGAACGCCCGCGCAGGACCCCGTACCGCAGCCTCGGCCAGTGGGAGTCCGCCATGCGGGAGGCGGGCCACGAGGTGGAGTTCACCCCGGTGGAGGACGTCGCGGCGACCGTCGTGGACGGGATCCGTGCCGGCCGCTTCTGGATGCTGCCGGACAGCGAGCACAGCGACCGGCAGATCCGCGCCAGGTCGCAGTCGATGCTGGACCGGGCCAACCCGTCGTACCTGGAGAACTTCATTCTCGACTGAGGAGCGAGCGATGTCCGACGACGACCCGTACCTGATCATCTCCTCCGACTGCCACGCCGGGCTGCCCACCGAGGAGTACCGGCCCTATCTCGATCCCCGCTTCCACCGGGAGTTCGACGACTTCCTCGCCGGCCGCGACCGCCGCCGTGAGGAGATGACCCGCCTCGGCGTACGCAACGAGGCCTTCGCCGACAAGTGGTTCCACGACAACGAGGAGGGTCTGAAGGGCGGTTGGGACGCCGCCCGGCGCCTGAAGGAACTGGACGGCGACGGGGTGGCCGCCGAGGTGGTCTTCCCCGACGCGGACGCCGTCGACAGCCGGACCGCCGCCCCGTTCGGCGTCGGCCTCGGTCTCTCCGGCGACCAGGACCCGGAGCTGGGCATGGCGGGCGCGCAGGCGCACAACCGCTGGCTCGCCGACTTCGTCGCGCAGAACCCCGAACGCCACTGCGGGGTCGCCCTGCTGCCCGTCACCGGCGAGGTCGACCGGGTCGTCGCGGAGATCCACCGGGCGAAGGAATCCGGCCTCGGCGCGCTGATGATCCCCTCCATGTGGGTGGACAAGGCGCCCTACCACGACCGGCGGTACGACCCCGTCTGGGCGGCCGCCGCCGAGACGGGCATGCCCGTCGTCACCCACTCCGGCGCGGCCCCGCGCCACGAGTACGGCGACCACCTCGGGATCTACGTCTCCGAGGTCACCTGGTGGCCGTCCCGCCCGCTCTGGTTCCTGCTGTGGTCGGGCGCCTTCGAACGCCACCCCGGGCTGCGGTTCGGCGTCGCCGAGTCCGGCTGCTGGTGGCTGCCGAACCTCCTGTGGTTCATGGACCGGCTCTACCTCGGCGCCCACGGCGGCAAGAAGCTCTCCCCGTTCGCCGAACTGAAGCGGCCCCCGCACGAGTACCTGGACCGCCAGGTCTTCATCTGCGCCACGAACACCAAGCGCCGCGAACTCGCCCAGCGGTACGAGATCGGCGTCGACAACATCCTGTGGGGCAGCGACTTCCCGCATCCCGAAGGCACCTGGCCGAACACCGCCCAGTGGCTGCGCGACACCTTCCACGACATCCCCGTCGCCGAGACCCGCCGCATGCTGGGCCTCGCCGCCGCCGAGGTGTTCGGCTTCGACACGGCGAAGCTCGCCCCGATCGCCGAACGCATCGGCCCCACCCCCGCCGACCTGGGCCAGAGCCCCGACCAGACGGCGGTCGAGGCGTCCTGGGCACGCTCGCGCGAGACCGGCCGGCACTGGCTGACCGGCCACGACTTCCCGGTCCTGGGGGCCGGCTGATGCCCCGCGAGCGCTACACCGTCATCTCCGCCGACTGCCACGCCGGCGCCGACCTCCTGGACTACCGGCCCTACCTGGAGTCCAAGCACCACGACGACTTCGACGCGTGGGCGGCCACGTACGTCAATCCGTACGAGGACCTCCTCGCCGACACCGCCGACCGCAACTGGAACTCCGCCCGCCGCCTCGCCGAACTGGAGGCCGACGGCATCGTCGCGGAGGTCGTCTTCCCCAACACCATCCCGCCCTTCTTCCCCTCCGCCTCCCTGATGGCCCCCGCACCCTCCCGGCAGGAGTACGAACAGCGCTGGGCCGGACTGCGCGCCCACAACCGCTGGCTCGCCGACTTCTGCGCGCAGGCGCCGGGCCGGCGGGCGGGCGTCGCGCAGATCCTCCTCAACGATCCGGCCGAGGCGGTCCGCGAGATCCGCCGCACCAAGGAGGCGGGACTCACCGGCGGCATCCTGCTGCCCGGCGCCCCGCCCGGCTCGGGCGTCCCGGAGCTGTACTCGCGGACGTACGACCCGCTGTGGGCGGTCTGCGAGGAGCTGGACGTACCGGTGAACCACCACGGCGGCTCGGCCTCCCCGCCGCTCGGCGACGAACCGGCGGCCCGCGCCGTCTTCATGGTGGAGACGACCTGGTTCTCCCACCGGGCGCTGTGGCACCTGATCTTCGGCGGGGCCTTCCGCCGCCACCCCGGACTGAAACTGGTCCTCACCGAACAGGGCTCCGGCTGGATCCCGGGCGTCGTCGAGATGCTCGACTACTACCACGGCCGCCTCGTCGCGGCGGCGACCCGGGCGACCACTGCCGAATCCAGGTTCGGCGCGGGCCTGGCCGCCTCGATGGGCGCGAGCCCCGGCGAGGTCTGGCGCGACAACTGCTACGTCGGTGCCAGCTTCATGCGCCCCCACGAGGCGCCGCTGCGCGACCGGATCGGCCTCGAAAAGATCATGTGGGGCAGCGACTACCCGCACGACGAGGGCACCGCCCCGTACACGAGGGAGGCCCTGCGGATCGCGTACGCGGGCGTGGCGCCCGAGGAGGTCGCGGCGATGACCGGCGGCAACGCGGCCCGCGTCTACGGCTTCGACCTGGCGGCGCTCGACCGCGTCGCGGCCGAGGTCGGCCCGACGGTCGAGGAGATCGCCGAGCCGCTGAAGGAGGTCCCGGCCGGCGCGACCAGCCCCGCCTTCGCTCCGGGCGGGTCGGTGCGCGTCTGGTGACCGGGCAGGGTGAGACCATCCCCGGGTGACGGATATCCGGGCGCACGACGAACCGCACGGCAACGGGCTCGGCACGCGGCTGAACTGGCTGCGTGCCGCGGTCCTCGGCGCCAACGACGGGGTGGTCTCCACCGCCGGACTGGTCGTCGGCGTGGCCGGCGCCACGGCCGACCGGGGCACCCTGCTCACCGCCGGTCTGGCGGGACTGCTGGCCGGCTCCATGTCGATGGCGGCGGGCGAGTACGTCTCCGTCTCCACCCAGCGCGATTCGGAGATGGCCGCGCTGGCCACGGAGAAGCAGGAGCTGAAGGAGGCACCCGAGGCGGAACTGGTCGAGCTGACCGGCCTGTTGGAGGGCAAGGGCCTGAGCCGTGAGGTCGCCCGCGAGGCCGCCGTCCAGCTCACCGAACGCGATGCGCTGCGCGCCCACGCGGTGGTGGAGCTGGGCATCGACCCGGACGAGCTGACGAACCCGTGGCACGCGGCGGGCGCGAGCTTCCTGGCGTTCACGGTCGGCGCGCTGCTGCCGCTGCTGGCGATCGTGCTGCCCCCGGCGTCGCTGCGGCTCCTGGTCACGGTGCTGTCGGTACTGGCCGCGCTGGCTCTCACCGGCTGGTGGAGCGCCCGGCTGGGCGAGGCGGCGGCGGGGCCGGCGGTGCTGCGGAACATGTGCGGGGGAGCGCTGGCGATGGCGGTGACCTATGGGGCGGGGCATCTGCTGGGGGCGGCGGGGGTCTGAGGGCGCTCCGTTCGGATCACGCCGGGCTCGGGTGCCCCGCAGGGGCAACGCATTTGGCAGAAGTCACCAAAGACTGCTGACACCGTGTCTCGCATACTTGTTGGTAACAACGTCTAGTCCCGGGCCGACCTGCGGCTCTACGGTGCTCGCATGCCGCCGAACCTGCCCGATGTAGTGCTCTGGTCCATACCGGCCTTCGTCCTGCTCACTGTTCTGGAAATGGCCCTCCACCACTTCCACCCCGACGAGGACGCCGCCGGATACGAGACGAAGGACGCCGTCACCAGCATCACCATGGGGCTGGGCAGCCTGGTCTTCGACCTGCTGTGGAAAGTGCCCATCGTCGCGATCTACACCGCGGTCTACGAACTGACCCCGCTCCGCGTCCCCGTGCTGTGGTGGACCGTCCTGCTGATGCTGCTCGCACAGGACTTCTTCTACTACTGGTCCCACCGCGGCCACCACGTCATCCGGATCCTCTGGGCCTGCCACGTGGTCCACCACTCCAGCCGGAAGTTCAACCTCTCCACCGCGCTGCGCCAGCCCTGGACCTCGCTGACCGTCTGGCCGTTCTACCTGCCGATGATCGCGTGCGGGGTCCATCCGGCGGCGCTCGCCTTCTGCTCGTCGGCCAACCTCGTCTACCAGTTCTGGGTGCACACGGAACGCATCGACAAGCTGCCCAGGCCCTTCGAGTACGTACTGAACACGCCCTCCCACCACCGGGTGCACCACGCGTCGCAGGGCGGCTACCTGGACCGGAACTTCGGCGGCATCCTGATCGTGTGGGACCGGCTCTTCGGGTCGTTCACCGCCGAGACCGAGCGGCCGGTGTTCGGGCTCACCAAGAACATCGACACCTTCAATCCGCTCCGCGTCGCCACCCACGAGTACGCCGCCATCGCCCGTGACGTGCGGAAGGCGGGCAGCTGGGGCGAGCGGGCCGGGCGGATCTTCCGCGGGCCCGGCTGGCAGCCGGGCGGAACGGCCGCCCGGACGGCCGCCGGTGCGCAGGAGCGCACCGGATGAGCGCGGACGCCGTACCGGACCGGCGGGAGCGTCTCGTACGACCGCTGTTCATCGCCTTCCTGGTGGCCTCGGCCGTCGACCTCGCCGGGCTGCTCGCCGGCGTCCCGGCCGCCCATCTGGTCGCCAAGCCGCTGCTGATGCCGCTGCTGGCGGGGTACGCCGCCGCCCGGCGCGGACCCCGGCTGCTCGTCGCGGCGCTGCTGTTCGGCTGGGGCGGTGACACGTTCCTGCTGGCCGACGCCGATGCCGCCTTCCTCGTCGGGATGGGCTCCTTCGCCGTCGGGCACGTCTGCTACCTGTGGCTCTTCGGACGGGCCCGCGGCTCGCTGCCCGCCGGGGTCGCGTACGCCGTCGTCCTGACCGTCTTCGTCGCGCTGCTCTGGCCCGGGCTGCCCGCCGACATGCGGATCCCGATGACCGGCTACAGCCTGCTGCTCACGGCGATGGCGTTCCGGGCCGGCACGCTCGGCCGGTACGCGGCCGCCGGCGGGGCGCTCTTCCTGCTCTCCGACGCGCTGATCGCCACCGGCATCGCGGACTGGCCGCAGCTGCCCGCGCCCGACTTCTGGGTCATGCTCACCTACATCGCGGCGCAGTTCCTGCTGACCGCCGGAGCGCTCGCACCAGGGCCGGAATGGGGTGGTGTCGCTCCCGGGGCGTACCGTGAACGGAGTACCAGCAGCTGAGAACGGCAAGGACCCCCACGCATGCGCGCCACCGTCATCCACGCCCCCCACGACATACGCGTGCAGGAGGTGCCCGACCCCGCGATCCAGCAGCCCACCGATGTGGTGCTGCGGGTCCTGCGGGCCTGCATCTGCGGCAGCGACCTGTGGGCGTACCGGGGGGAATCGGCCCGGCAGCCGGGCCAGCGCATCGGGCACGAGTTCCTCGGGATCGTCGAGGAGGCGGGTTCCGACGTGGCCGGCTTCGCCGTCGGTGATCTCGTGGTCGCCCCGTTCGTCTGGTCCGACGGCACCTGCGCCTACTGCGCCGAGGGGCTGACGACCTCCTGCCCGCAGGGCGGATTCTGGGGCTCGGCCGGATCCGACGGCGGTCAGGGCGAGGCCGTGCGCGTCCCGTTCGCCGACGGCACGCTGATCAAGCTCCCCGCCGCCGCGGCCGCCGACGACCACCTGCTCACCGCGCTCCTCGCCCTGTCCGACGTGCTCGGCACCGGACACCACGCCGCCGTCGGCGCGGGCGTGAAGCCCGGCTCCACGGTCGCGGTCGTCGGCGACGGAGCGGTCGGACTCTGCGGCGTCATGGCCGCCAAGCGGCTCGGCGCCGAGCGGATCATCGCGCTCGGCCGCCACCGGGCGCGCACGGACATCGCCCGCTCCTTCGGCGCCACGGACGTCGTCGCCGACCGCGGCGAGGCGGCGGTCGAAGCCGTACGGGAACTGCTCGGCGGCGAGGGCGCGCACGCCGTGATCGAGGCCGTAGGCACCGAACAGTCGATGCGCACCGCCGTCGGGATCACCCGCGACGGCGGCTCCATCGGCTACGTCGGTGTGCCGCACGGCAGCGGCACCGGCCTGGACCTCGGCGTCATGTTCGACCGGAACATCGCCCTGCGCGGCGGCGTGGCCCCGGTGCGCACGTACATCCCGGAGCTGCTCCCCGACGTCCTGGCCGGCACGATCGACCCGTCGCCCGTCTTCGACTTGACCGTCGGCCTCGACGACGTCCCGGTCGGCTACAAGGCGATGGACGAGCGCACGGCGCTGAAGGTGCTCATCAAGCCGTGAGCCAGACGGCCGCGTCCGCCCCCAGCGGGCCGGGCGGGCGCGACCAGCCGGCGGGGGAGCCCTCGAAGGCGACCGGTGGCACCGCGTGCCGCAGCCGTCCCAGCGGGCCGTCCGTCTCGGTGAGCCACTTCTCCGGGTCGTACGAGGGAGCCGCGGCCGCACTCGCCGCTGTGCCCGCGCCCGCATTCGCGCCCGCATTCGCGCCCGCATCCGCGTCCGCATGCGGCTTCCCGCAGCGCGGCAGTTCGTCGAGCAGCCAGGCGGCGGTCCGGGCGAGCGATAGCGTGACCAGCCGGGAGCCGCCCTCGTCGTGCTGCTCGGTCAGCGCCCGCAGCACGGCGGCGGCCAGCAGATGGCCGGTGCCGTGGTCGAGCGCCTGGGCGGGCAGCGCTCCGGGCCGGGCCCCGGGGCCGGCGGCCTCGACGGAGGCGATGCCGGTGGCCACCTGGACCAGGCTGTCGAAACCGCGCTGCCGCGCCCACGGACCGTGCCCCCAGGCCGAGAGCCGCCCGATCACCAGCCCCGGTCTGCGCGCGGCCAGGGCCTGCGGCGTGAGCCCGAACCGTTCGACGGAACCGGGCCGGTAGCCGACGACGACCACGTCCGCGTCGGCCAGCAGCCCGTCGAACGCGGCCGCACTGGAGCGGCTGCCGAGATCCAGGTCCACCGACCGCTTCCCGAAACCGGTGTCGCAGTGTGCGTCCGGGCTCTCCGGGAGCTGCGGGGCATCGATCCGCAGGACGTCCGCGCCGAGCAGCGCGAGCGTACGGGTGGCCACCGGCCCGGCGATGACCCGGGTGAGGTCCAGCACGCGCAACCCGGCGGCGGGCAGCAGCGGTTCACCGGCGAGCGCCGCCGTCCGGCGCGCCGTCGCATGGTCGATACGGTCCCTGCCCACCAGCGGAGTGCCCGCGAGGGCCGCGCCACGGGGGTCGGCCGCCCACTCGCCGGGCGTACGGGCGGCCACGGCCAGGCCGCCCGCCGCGTACACCGTCCGCTCGATCTCGTCGCTCGCGCGCCCGGCGAACGAGGCGGCGGCGGTGTCCACGGCGATGTCGTCCGGGGTGTCCGCGGGCAGCCCGAGCGTGGCGAGCAACCGGGCCCGGTGGTGCGGGTAGTTGGCGTGCGTGCGCACCCAGCCGTCGGCCGTGCGCCAGAACCGGGACAGCGGGGCGAACGTGGTTGCCGCGCGCCCGTCGATCCGCAGATGGCGCTCACTGGTGAACGCCGTGGCCACCGCGCCGTCGTCGATCCGGACCCGTGGCACGGGGCGCGCGGTGCGGCGCGCGGCCAGTTCGGCGGCGGCCAGCGAACAGACCGCGACGGCGGAACGGGCCAGCTCCATGACGGGCAGCCGGGCGGGAAGCAGCTCGCCGGAGCCGCGCGACCCGAGGTGCGCAGGAGACCCGGGGGGTGTCGAGGACCCGAGGTGCGCAGAGGACCCGAGGCGCGCGAGGAGCGCGGGGTCGCCGCCGAGCGCCGCCCAGGCCTGCTCGGTACCGGACAGGGGGGCCTGATTCATTCCCGCACTATGGCACTGAGTGCCATCGAGGGGAAAGGGGCCCGGGAGGGCCGGCCGGAGACTCTGGACCGGCCCTCCCGTCGTTCCGCGTCCCGACTACCGGCGGACCGCGTTCAGCGCGTTCACCACACCGGCGCCGTAGAAGCCGTTGCGGTTCTTGCCGCCCTCGCAGACGGCGTCGATCTTGCCGTCACCGTCGATGTCGTACGGGGCACCGCACGCGGTGGCGTCGGCCTGGGCGCTCAGCAGCGCCTTCACCGTGGCCGCCGAGGCGTGCGGGTGCGTCGACTTGATCAGGGCCGCGACACCCGCGACGTGCGGGGAGGCCATCGACGTACCGGCCTTGTAGCCGTACTTGCCGTCCGGCAGCGTGGACAGGATCAGGCCGCTCGTGGCCGGCGGGGCGGGCGTCTGGTAGACCGTGGAGTCGCCGCCCGGGGCCGCGACGTCGATGACGCCGTTGCCGTAGTTCGAGTAGGAGGCCTTCAGACCCTTGGCGCCGGTCGCGGAGACCGTCACGACGCCCGGCAGCTGCACCGGGATGTCGAGGCACTCACGCGGGTTGATCGTCCGGGTGACGGCCGAGGTGTCGTTCGGGCTGGTGGTGTCCTCGATCGCGTCGGAGGCCAGGTCGAAGCCGCTGTTGCCGGCCGAGGCGATGTTGACCGTGCCCCTGCTCTCCGCATACCGCGTGGCGCGCGCGACGGACTCGACCAGGGCGCCCTGGTCCGGGTCGTTCTTGCAGTTGAACATCCACGGGTCGGTGTAATAGCTGTTGTTGGTGACATCGACACCGTGCTCGGCGGCCCAGACGAAGCCGCAGACGATCGACTCGGTGTAGAAGAAGCCGTCCGGGTTCGCCACCTTGATGCCGGCGACCTTGACGCCCGGGGCGACACCCGTCACCCCGACGCCGTTCTTCGCGGCGGCGATGGTGCCCGCGACGTGCGTGCCGTGGTTGCTCTCGGTCGGCGCCGAACGCCAGGCCCCGTCCGTGGTGTCCGGCGCCCCGGAGACGCAGCTCGCCGACGCGCCGCGGTCGAAGTTCGGCGCCAGGTCCGGGTGGGTGTCGTCGACGCCCGTGTCGATGACCGCGACCGTGACCTTGCTGCTGCCGAGCGTCCGCTTGTGCGCCTGGTCCGCCTTGATGGCGGGCAGATCCCACTGCAGGGGCTCCATCGGATCCTGGTCGCCCGTGGCCTCGGCCGACGCGGCCTTTGCCTGCGCGGCGGTGAGCGGCTGCTCGACCCCGGTGTCCGTGGTGGCCTGAGGAACGATCGGGTTGGTGCGGGTGGCCCCGGCCGAATCGACGCCCTTGGCCCGGCGGATCGTCTGCGCGAAGTCCGGGTTCTGCGAGTGGACGACGATGACGCCTATCTGCTCGTAGGCGACCACCACCGTGCCGCCGGCCGCGGCTATCGCCTTCTTCACCTGCTTGACGGTCCCGTGGCTGCTCCGCGTGTTGACCACGTACGAGAGCTTCGGGCCGTCCGTCGACACCGCAGCCGCGGGCTGCGCGTCCAGGGGTGCGGCAGAGGCGGCCGCGGTCGGCAGGAAACCGAGCGAAGCGGTGAGTGCCAATCCGACGGGCAACGACAGTGCGCGCGTCCGTCTGGATCCCAGATGAGCCATGGGGTCTCCACATCATCCGTACCGGTCGACCGGACACGGGGCGCATCCAGTCGCGTACATGACCAGGAAGTTATCGCTGATCATCCCCGCTGTTCAATGAGTTCGCGGGACCGGTTCCGGCGGACGGACGTGAAACGGCGCCCGGGAGAAGTACGGATCCGCCATGAACCGCTTCGCCGTGCCCTCCGTGCCGTTGTCGGGGGAGGTGCACCGACGCCCCCGACACCCCGCGTTCCCAGTGAGATCCACCGTCACCGACACCACCGCACCCGCGTCGCGAGGAGATTCCGTGGCTACCGATGCACCCCCGCCCGAGGCCAGTACGGACACCCGCCCTGACCGGCCCACCACCGAGGACTTCGTCGAGATGCAGGAGAGCGGGGAGTTCGGTGAACTGCGCCGTTCGTACCGCTCGTTCGCCTTTCCGCTGACCATCGCGTTCGTCCTCTGGTACCTGCTCTACGTGCTGCTGTCCAACTACGCGGGCGGCTTCATGGGTACCAAGGTGTACAGCAACATCAACGTGGCCTTCGTGTTCGGCCTCGCCCAGTTCGTCACCACCTTCCTCATCGCCTGGTTCTACTCCCGGCACGCCGCCGCGAAGCTCGACCCGAAGGCCGAGGCCATCAAGTCCCGCATGGAGGCCGACGCATGAGCGCCGCGTACCACTCGCACACCGCCGTCCAGCTGGCCGCCGGCTCCTCGACCACCGAGCACCGGCCGCTGATCATCACGCTCTTCGCCGTGTTCGTCGCCGCGACCCTGGGCATCACCGTCTGGGCCGGCCGGCAGACCAGGAGCGCGTCCGACTTCTACGCGGGCGGCCGCCAGTTCACCGCCTTCCAGAACGGACTCGCGGTCTCCGGCGACTACATGTCCGCCGCGTCCTTCCTCGGCATCGCCGGGGCCATCGCCCTCTTCGGCTACGACGGCTTCCTCTACTCCATCGGCTTCCTCGTCGCCTGGCTCGTCGCCCTGCTGCTGGTCGCCGAACCCCTGCGCAACTCGGGCCGCTACACCATGGGTGACGTCCTCGCCTACCGGATGCGCCAGCGCCCGGTCCGTACCGCCTCCGGCGTCTCCACCATCGTCGTCTCGATCTTCTACCTGCTGGCCCAGATGGCGGGCGCGGGCGTCCTGGTCTCCCTGCTGCTCGGCATCACCAGCGACGCGGGCAAGATCCTCATCGTCGCCCTCGTCGGCGTACTGATGATCGTGTACGTCACCATCGGCGGCATGAAGGGCACCACCTGGGTGCAGATGGTCAAGGCCGTGCTGCTCATCGCCGGTGCCCTGCTGATGACCTTCCTGGTGCTGCTGAAGTTCGACTTCAACATCTCCGACCTGCTGGGCACGGCCGCCGAGAAGAGCGGCCACGGAGCGGCGTTCCTGGAGCCCGGCCTCAAGTACGGTGCCACCGGCACCTCGAAGCTGGACTTCCTCTCGCTCGGCATCGCCCTGGTCCTCGGCACCGCCGGCCTGCCGCACATCCTGATCCGCTTCTACACGGTCCCGACCGCCAAGGCCGCCCGCAAGTCGGTCAACTGGGCCATCGGCATCATCGGCGCCTTCTACCTGATGACGATCGCCCTCGGCTTCGGCGCCGCGGCCCTCATCGGCCCCGACGAGATCAAGGCGAAGAACCCGGCCGGCAACGCGGCCGCCCCGCAGCTCGCCGAATACCTCGGCGGGGTGGGCACCACCGGCGGCGCCGTGCTCCTCGCCGTGATCTCGGCCGTCGCCTTCGCCACCATCCTCGCCGTCGTCGCGGGACTCACCCTCGCCTCCTCGTCCTCCTTCGCACACGACATCTACGCCAACGTCATCCGCAGGGGAAAGGCCACCGAGAAGGAGGAGATGCGGGCGGCCCGCTGGGCCACCGTCCTCATCGGCGCGGTCGCGATCGTGCTGGGCGCCTTCGCCCGCGACATGAACGTCGCCGGACTGGTGGCACTGGCGTTCGCCGTCGCCGCCTCCGCCAACCTGCCGACCATCCTCTACAGCCTCTTCTGGAAGCGGTTCACCACCCAGGGCGCCCTCTGGTCGATCTACGGCGGTCTGGCGAGCTCGGTGATCCTGGTGCTGTTCTCGCCGGTCGTCTCCGGCAACCCGAAGACGTCGATGTTCAAGGGCGTCGACTTCGCCTGGTTCCCGCTGGAGAACCCCGGCCTGATCTCGATCCCGCTGGGCTTCCTGCTCGGCTGGATCGGCTCCCTCCTCTCGAAGGAGGAGCCGGACAAGGGCAAGTACGCCGAGCTGGAGGTCAAGTCCCTCACCGGCGTCGGAGCGCACTGAGCGAGCGGCGCCCGGGCGCCCTCCCGCTCCGGGGCCGTGTCGTAGGACCCTACGACACGGCCGCGCCCCACCTCGTGCCAAACGGGCCCCGCCGATGTCACCGCTCTCGCGTAGTCTCGAAGGAGTCAGCCGGAAGGGCCGGACACAGAGCGCAATCGGCACCGGGAAGCAATCGGGGGAGGGGGCCCACATGCTCATCGACACCTACGACCGGGTAGCCACCGACCTGCGCGTCTCGCTGACCGACCGGTGCAATCTGCGGTGCACGTACTGCATGCCGGAAGAGGGCCTGCAATGGCTGGCCAAGCCCGACCTGCTCACCGACGACGAGATCGTCCGGCTGATCGGCATCGCCGTCACCCGGCTCGGCATCACGGAGGTCCGCTTCACCGGCGGCGAACCGCTGCTGCGCCCCGGGCTCGTCTCCATCGTCGAGAGGTGCGCCGCCCTCGCCGCGCGCCCCCGGATGTCGCTCACCACCAACGGCATCGGCCTGGGGCGCACCGCCGCCGCCCTCAAGGCCGCCGGGCTCGACCGGGTCAACGTCTCGCTGGACACCCTGCGCCCCGACGTCTTCAAGACCCTCACCCGCCGCGACCGCCATCACGACGTGCTGGCCGGCCTCGAAGCCGCCCGCGAAGCCGGACTCGCCCCCGTCAAGGTCAACACCGTCCTGATGCCGGGGCTCAACGACGACGAGGCCCCCGAGCTGCTCGCCTGGGCCGTCGAGCACGGGTACGAGCTCCGCTTCATCGAGCAGATGCCGCTCGACGCCCAGCACGGCTGGAAGCGCGACGGCATGATCACGGCAGGCGACATACTCCGCTCGCTGCGCACCCGCTTCACCCTCACCGAGGAGGGCGCCGGGGAGCGCGGTTCCGCCCCCGCCGAGCGCTGGCTCGTCGACGGCGGCCCCCACCGGGTCGGCGTCATCGCCTCCGTCACCCGGCCCTTCTGCCGGGCCTGCGACCGCACCAGGCTCACCGCCGACGGCCAGGTGCGCACCTGCCTCTTCGCCCGCGAGGAGACCGACCTGCGCGGCGCCCTGCGTTCGGACGCGCCGGACGAGGAGATCGCCCGGATCTGGACGCTCGCGATGTGGGGGAAGAAGGCCGGATCCGGCCTGGACGATCCGTCCTTCCTGCAACCGGACCGGCCGATGTCGGCGATCGGCGGCTAAGGGCTGTCCCGCCAGGAATTGCGGGACAGCCCTCAGGCAGCGTCCGTGAAGCTCCGTCGTACGCCCAAAGAGCGTCGCGATCCAGGCGGGACTCCACGGACACGGCTCAGGTCTGCGATATATTTCTCCGTGCCGAATCACCGGGTGTCGGCTTTCACCCGGTGCCGAGCGGCACGAAGGGCCCGGCCCGGGATGCACCCCGAGCCAGACCCTCCGGCGCAGTTCACAAGCCCGGTCGCCCAACTGTCGACCGGGCTTCTGCGTATGCAGCTCCGGTCGCGACCGTCTCGTGTGTGGGGACCGCTACTGCATGAACTGCCCCACAGCGGCAATGATCGCCACGAACAGCCCTGCCATCGCCAGACAGACCTGCCACCTCTCGGCATCGGTCCACCTTCGCCGGCGAGGCTTCACATCGCATTGATCACTCACAGCTCCTCCTCGTTCGTCCAGCAGCCCCGCTGACGGCCCGTCCGTCAGCGAGCCTGCCCCGAGGAACGACGCGGAGCGCGTACGAAGTCTGTCACGAGCAACGGGGAGGGTTGCACCGCAACCTCACGATTGATCTGAGCTTTTCTTGAGCTTGGGGCCCTAGGGCGCGTCCGGTCCCGGTCCGCGGGACTCCCACTCCGTCAGGGTCACGACTTCCTTGAGGAAACTCCTGACGTCCAGGAACGAGGAGAGGTGCTCCCGGTGTTCCTCACAGGCCAGCCAGGTCTTGCGGCGCTCCGGGGTGTGCAGCTTCGGGTTGTTCCAGGCGAGCACCCACACGGCGTCGGCCCGGCAGCCCTTGGCGGAACAGATCGGTGCGGCGGCGGCGTTCCCGGCCGCGGTTTCAGGGGAGTTCACGGACTCAACCCTAGGTCAGCGCGGATACGGGCCCTCGGCCCGGCCGGGCTCACCGGACGGCCCGGGCACTCCCGGGCGGAGAAAAAACGACGCCGAGCAGCCACGGGGGGAGCTGCCCGGCGTCGGTCCGTCGCTCCGACGGGGGATGCGGAGCGCCTACGAAGTATGTCACGCAGACCGGGGTCCAGTGCACCGTAACTTCATGATTGATCTGAGGTTTTCTTGAGCCTACGGTGTAGTGCGCACCCGACCGGGTTCAGGCCGATTCCCCGCCGCGCCGCACCCCGTCGCCCTCCGGACCCGGGTCCGCGGCACCGGCCACCGGCGCCGCGTCGAGCACCGGCCGCATCGGCGCCGGTACGAAGGTGGAGGGCAGCGAAGGGGTGTTCTCCCGGCCCGCGTTGGCGATGACCACCGCCACGTACGGAAGCAGCACCCCGAGCGCGAGCGCCACGATCGCGACGTACCGCTCCACGTTCCACAGCACCGCGGCCAGGATCACCGCGACCGTCCGCACGGACATCGAGATCACATAGCGCCGCTGTCTGCCGCGTACATCGTCCGCGAGCCCCTGCCGGGCCCCCGTGATCCGGAAGACCTCACCGTCGCTCTGCTTCCGCATCACGTCTCCATCACCCTTCCCCCGGTGCCTCGCGGGCCGGGGGACACATCGTTCCCGCACCGGACGCTCCCCGGACCGGACCGCGAACCACGGTACGCCCGGCGGCCCGGGGCTTCGAGACCGGGGCGCACTGTGTTCGTACATATCGGTATCCGCGCCCCACGTACGGCCCCTCCGGCATGCGGGGCACGGCTCCCGGGCCGAGACTGGGCGCACATGCGCGACATCGCGTCGCACGAGGAGGCGACATGGGCTGGTTGTGGGCAATCATCGTGGGCCTGGTGCTCGGTCTGATCGCGAAGGCGATCCTGCCCGGCAAACAGAACATCCCACTCTGGCTGACGATCATTTTCGGCATCATCGGCAGCGTCCTCGGCAACGCCGTCGCCACCTGGATCGGAGTCAACGACACCAAGGGCATCGACTGGATCCGCCATCTGCTCCAGCTGATCGGCGCGGTGGTGGTCGTCGGCGTCGGCGACATGCTGTGGGCCTCGATCCGCGGCACCAGACAGAAGACGTGAAGCACCGGGAGACCTGAAACACCGGGCACACGGAGAACTGCGGCCGGACACGCGTCACGCGTGTCCGGCCGCAGTGTCGACGCGGTCCGGGATCAGCCGGTGACCTCGACGGCCGCGAGGTTCTTCTTGCCCCGGCGCAGCACCAGCCAGCGCCCGTGCAGCAGTTCCTCGCGGGCCGGTGCGCTCTCACCGTCCGTGACCTTGACGTTGTTCACGTACGCACCGCCCTCCTTCACCGTGCGGCGGGCGCCCGACTTGCTCGGCGCCAGGCCGACCTCCACCAGGAGGTCCACCAGCGGGCCCAGCTCGGTGACCCGCGCGTGCGGCACCTCGGACAGAGCGGCGCTCAGCGTCGCCTCGTCCAGCTCGCCGAGCTCACCCTGACCGAAGAGCGCCTTCGACGCGGCGATGACCGCGGCGCACTGATCCGCACCGTGCACCAGCGTCGTCAGCTCCTCGGCCAGCGCGCGCTGCGCCGTCCGGGCCTGCGGACGCTCCTCGGTGACCTTCTCCAGCTCCTCCAGCTCCGCGGGGCTGAGGAAGCTGAGGACGCGCATGTACCGCGAGATGTCCCGGTCGTCCACGTTCAGCCAGAACTGGTAGAACGCGTACGGCGTCGTCATCGTCGGGTCCAGCCAGACGGCCCCGCTCTCGGACTTGCCGAACTTGGTCCCGTCCGCCTTCGTCATCAGCGGCGTCGCCAGCGCGTGCACCTCGGCGCCCGGCTCCAGACGGTGGATCAGGTCGAGACCCGCGGTGAGGTTGCCCCACTGGTCGCTGCCGCCCTGCTGGAGGGTGCAGCCGTAGCGCCGGTACAGCTCCAGGAAGTCCATGCTCTGGAGCAGCTGGTAGCTGAACTCCGTGTAGCTGATGCCCTCGTCGGACTCCAGCCGCCGGGCGATGGACTCCTTGGTCAGCATCTTGTTGACCCGGAAGTGCTTGCCGATGTCCCGGAGGAACTCGATCGCGGACATGCCCGAGGTCCAGTCCAGGTTGTTCACCATGACCGCCGCGTTCTCGCCCTCGAAGGACAGGAACGGCTCGATCTGGGACCGCAGCCGCGTCACCCAGCCGGCGATCGTCTCCGGATCGTTCAGCGTGCGCTCCGCGGTCGGCCGCGGATCCCCGATCTGACCGGTGGCCCCGCCCACCAGGGCGAGCGGCCGCAGACCGGCCTGCTGGAGCCGGCGCATGGTGAGCACCTGCACCAGATGGCCGACGTGCAGACTGGCCGCGGTGGGGTCGTAGCCGCAATAGAAGGTGACGGGACCGTCCGCGAGAGCCTTGCGCAGTGCGTCCTCGTCAGTGGACTGGGCGAACAGCCCGCGCCACTTCAGCTCGTCGACGATGTCCGTCACGGTTCCGGTGCTCCTCATGATGAATGGGGGAAAGAAGTTTTCCCGCCCAGTCTAGGCGGGTCAGACGCCCGGGCTCACCGAGCTCATGTTGAAGTCCGGGACGCGCAGCGCGGGCATCGCGGCCCGGGTGAACCAGTCGCTCCACTCGCGTGGCAGCGTCTTCTCCGTACGGCCCGCCTCCGTGGCCCGTGACAGCAGGTCCACCGGCGACTCGTTGAACCGGAAGTTGTTCACCTCGCCGACGACCTCGCCGTCCTCGACGAGATACACCCCGTCGCGGGTCAGCCCGGTCAGCAGCAGCGTCGCCGGGTCGACCTCCCGGATGTACCACATGCAGGTCAGCAGCAGCCCGCGCCCGGTCGTCGCGGCCACCATCTCGTCCAGGGACCGCTCACCGCCGGCCTCCAGCACCAGGTTGTCGACGGCCGGTGCGACCGGCTGCCCGGTCAGCCCCGCCGTGTGCCGGGTGGTCGTCAGATGCTCCAGCCGGCCGTCCCGGATCCAGTCGGTCCGGGCCAGCGGCAGTCCGTTGTCGAAGACCGAGGAGCTGTCCCCGGACGCGTGGGCGATCACGAACGGCGCGGCCTCCAGGCCGGACGCGTACGGATCGCTGCTCAGCGTCAGCGGCAGTCCGGAGAGCGTCTCGCCGAGCCTGGTCCCGCCACCCGGCGCGGAGAACACCGTCCGGCCCTCCGCGGCGTCCCGCGCGGCCGACGACCACAGCTGGTAGATCAGCAGGTCGGCGACGGAGGAAGGCGGCAGCAGTGTCTCGTACCGCCCGGCGGGCAGCGCGATGCGGCGCTCGGCCCAGCGCAGCCGCTGCGCCAGTTCGGCGTCCAGCCCGGCCGGGTCGACGTCCTTGAAGTCGCGCGTCGAGCGGCCCGCCCAGGACGAACGGGTGCGGTCGGGGGACTTCGCGTTGAGCTCCAGCTTCCCGGTCGGCTGGTCGTGGCGCAGCCGCAGCCCCGTCGACGTACCGAGGTACGTCGAGGTCAGCTCGTGGTGGGCGAAGCCGTACAGCTCACGGCCGCCGGAGCGCGCGCGGGCGAAGGCGTCGCCGAGCGCCGGGGCGAACTCCGCGAAGACGTCCGAGTCCGTCTCGGCCGGTGCGTCCGTGAAGTCCGGAGACGCGGGCACCCCGGTGACCAGGGGCTGCGCGTCCTCCGCCGGACCGGCTCCCCGCGCGGCGGCCTCGGCGGCCCGCACCAGCGGCTCCAGGTCGTCGGCGGTGACCGCGGACCGGGACACCACACCGGACGCGGTGCCCTGTGCCCCGTCGACGGTCGCGATGACGGTCAGGGTCCGCCCCCGCGTCACCCCGTTCGTGGTGAGCGCGTTGCCGGCCCAGCGCAGGTTCGCGGACGACTCCTCGTCGGCGATGACCACACAGCCGTCGGCGGTGGACAGTTCGAGCGCCCGCTCGACGATCTCGTGCGGCTTGCTGTCGCGGCTCATCGTCCGGCCTCCTGCGTCGTATTGAGATCACACACACTATCCAGCGGTCCGGCCCCGCCACCCGGTTGTCGACCGGGTCAGCGGCCCAGCGCCCGACGCAGGGTGAGCCCGTGCCGGGTCCTGAGGCGCCGCAGTTCCCAGAGGCTCACCGCGGTGACCGACAGCGGACCGCCGAAGACCGCCGCGCCCCGCACCAGTGCGGGAACACCGTCGAAGGTGTTCGAGAACAGGTCCGCGACCGCGAGCTCCCAGACCAGCACGATCGCGATGACCGGGGGCAGCACCTCGTGGATGTCCGCGGTGCGGAACACGTGCACCAGCGCCAGGCCGGCACCGTAGACCACGAACACGAACGCCCACAGCATCACGAGGATGAGGAAGAATTCGTACATGAGGTGCATGTAGTCGGCCGTGGACGGCTTCTCGGGCATCTGCCCGAAGGGGCCGCCGGTCAGCGCGCCGGAGGTGATCAGCACGAAGTACAGAATCGTGCCGGCCAGCGCCAGCAGCGCCCCGAGCGGCTTCAGCGCCCGTCGCAGATACAGGCGCCGGGTGTGCGAGCGGCTCGCGAGGACGAACGCGCCGACGGCGACCGGCAACGTGGCCGCCAGCAGGGTCGCGGACGTCAGGATCTGGTCGAACCGCTGATAGGCCAGGGACTTGGCGTCCGAGGTGATCCGGTACGACACCAGGATCCACACCATCGCGGCGAGACCGACCACCATGCGCAGGACCTGGATCCGCTTCACCGCCGGATCGTCCACCCGGTCCGGCCGCGACGGCTTGCACACCTGGCGCCCGGCCGCGATCGGGTTGAGCAGCCGGAACGCCCGCCGCATCCGCGACGGCGGCCGCGACGGTCCGGGCTGCGGACCCCACCCCGGTTGCGGACCCGGGCCGGGCAGGGGCCCACCCCGGCTGCGGCCCCCCGTTCGGCGGCCGGCCCTGCGGCGGCACTCCCGGGCCCTGCGGCCGGGGCGGCCACCCGGGCTGTCCTCCCCCTGGCTGCGGTCCACCGCCGTACGGTCCCCATGGACCCGGTCCACCACTCATCGACGTCCCCCGAACAGTCACCACGGAAATTTTCGTCCCCGACGATACGCCGTGATACGCCGCCGCAACCCGGTGTTTCCGAGGCTGCGGCGAGCGGCCGCGGGGGAGCGGTCGTGCGGGGCCCGCGGGCCCCCCACGAACCGGTCGGCAGCTCCCGGACCCGGCGGGCGCGTCGTCAGTCGCGCCCCGACTCGTTCGTCGTGTTCAGGATGTTCACGCCCCGGAACAGTGCCGTGGGGCATCCGTGGGAGACGGCGGCGATCTGCCCCGGCTGGGCCTTGCCGCAGTTGAAGGCCCCTCCCAGCACGTACGTGGAGGGTCCGCCCACGGCCTCCATGGACCCCCAGAACTCGGGTGTGACCCCCTGGTACGCGAAGTCGCGGACCTGCTCCGCGAGGCGGCCGTTGCGGATCCGGTACGCACGCTGACCGGTGAACTGGAAGTTGTAGCGCTGCATGTCGATCGACCAGGACCGGTCGCCGACCACGTAGATCCCGCGCTCCACCCCGCCGATCAGGTCCTCCGTGGACAGCCCGCCCGGGTCCGGCCGCAGTGACACATTGGCCATCCGCTGGACGGGGACATGGCCGGGCGAGTCCGCGAACGCGCAGCCGTTGGAACGGCCCAGCCCGGTCAGCTTCGCCATCCGCCGGTCCAGCTGGTACCCGACCAGCGTCCCGTCCTTGACCAGGTCCCAGGACTGCGCCTCGACGCCCTCGTCGTCGTACCCGATGGTCGCGAGCCCGTGCTCGGCCGTGCGGTCACCGGTCACGTTCATCACGGGGGAGCCGTACGTCAGCTTCCCCAACTGGTCGAAGGTGGCGAACGAGGTCCCGGCGTACGCCGCCTCGTAGCCCAGCGCCCGGTCCAGCTCGGTGGCGTGCCCGATCGACTCGTGGATGGTCAGCCAGAGGTTGGACGGGTCGACGACCAGGTCGTACGTGCCCGCCTCGACGCTCGGCGCCCGCATCTTCTCGGCCAGCAGCCCGGGGATCCGGGCCAGTTCGTCGTCCCAGTCCCAGCCGGTCCCGGTCAGGTACTCCCAGCCGCGGCCCACCGGCGGGGCGGTCGTCCGCATCGAGTCGAACTCACCGGTCGTCCCGTCCACGGCCACCGCGGTGAGCTGCGGATGCAGCCGCACCCGCTGCTGGGTGGTGACGGTGCCCGCCGTGTCCGCGTAGAACTTGTTCTCGTGGACGGTCATCAGCGAGGCGTCCACATGCGCGACGCCCTCGGCGCCCAGCAGCCGACCGCTCCACTCGGCGAGCAGCCCCGCCTTCTCCTCGGCCGGTACGTCGAAGGGGTCGATGCCGTACGCCGAGACCCAGGTCCGCTCGCCGTGCACCGGCTCGTCCGCCAGCTCGACCCTCTCGTCCGAGCCGGCCGCCGCGATCACCTTCGCCGACAGCTTCGCCATGGCGACGGCCTGCGAGGCCACCTTCGCCGCGGCGTCCATCGTCAGGTCCACGCCGGACGCGAACCCCCACGCCCCGCCGTGCACCACCCGCACCGCGTAGCCCAGATCGGTGGTGTCCGAGGACCCGGAAGGCCGGGCGTCGCGCAGCCGCCAGGACGCGCTGCGCACCCGCTCCAGACGGAAATCCGCGTGCGCGGCACCCAGCGCACGCGCGCGGGCGAGCGCCGCGTCGGCGAGGGCCCGCAGCGGCAGGGCCAGGAATGACTGATCTACCTCGTGGGGCACAGGAAATTCCCTTCTCGATGCACCACGGAAGTGAATCACGCCGGACGGTGCCCCCACCGGGGATCCCGGAGGCCGTCCGCCGCCGGTCCGGACACGGCGCGGCCCGGCCGGCGTCCCTCTGTAGGAACCCCACAGTGCCCGGGGGGAGGCGCTGTCAGGGGCCGATTCCTCGTGGAGCACCGGGTACCGATAGGTTTTCGATGTACCAGACCGCTAGGGAAAGGGTGATCCGTTGAGCCGCTCGGTTCTCGTCACCGGAGGAAACCGGGGCATCGGCCTCGCCATCGCCCGCGCTTTCGCCGACAACGGCGACAAGGTCGCGATCACCCACCGCTCCGGCGAGCCGCCCCGGGAACTCATCGAGGCGGGCTGCCTGGCGGTCCGTTGCGACATCACGGACGCCGAACAGGTGGAGCAGGCCTACAAGGAGATCGAGGAGAAGCACGGTCCCGTCGAGGTGCTGGTCGCCAACGCCGGTATCACCAAGGACCAGTTGCTGATGCGGATGTCCGAGGACGACTTCACGTCTGTCGTCGACACCAACCTCACCGGCACCTTCCGGGTCGTCAAGCGCGCCAACCGCGGCATGCTGCGCGCCAAGAAGGGCCGCGTCGTCCTCATCTCCTCCGTCGTCGGACTGCTCGGCTCGGCCGGGCAGGCGAACTACGCCGCGTCCAAGGCGGGTCTGGTCGGCTTCGCCCGGTCGCTGGCCCGTGAACTCGGTTCGCGGAACATCACTTTCAACGTCGTCGCGCCCGGTTTCGTCGACACCGACATGACGCAGGTGCTCACCGAGGAGCAGCGCAAGGGCATCGTGTCCCAGGTGCCGCTCGGCCGCTACGCGCAGCCCGAGGAGATCGCCGCCGCGGTGCGCTTCCTCGCCTCCGACGACGCGTCGTACATCACTGGAGCCGTCATCCCCGTTGACGGCGGATTGGGCATGGGTCACTGATCACCATGAGCGGAATTCTCGACGGCAAGCGCATCCTCATCACGGGTGTGCTGATGGAGTCGTCCATCGCTTTCCACGCCGCCAAGGTGGCCCAGGAGCAGGGTGCCGAAGTCATCCTGACCGCCTTCCCCCGCCCCACGCTCACGGAGCGCATCGCCAGGAAGCTGCCGAAGCCGGCCAAGGTCATCGAGCTGGACGTGACCAACACCGAGCACCTGGACCGGCTGGAGGGCCTGGTCCGGGACGAGCTCGGTTCGCTCGACGGCGTCGTCCACTCCATCGGCTTCGCGCCGCAGGACGCGCTCGGCGGCAACTTCCTCAACACCCCGTTCGAGTCCGTCGCCACCGCGATGCACGTCTCGGCGTTCTCGCTGAAGTCGCTCGCCATGGCCTGCAAGCCGCTGATGAACGACGGCGGCTCGATCGTCGGCCTCACCTTCGACGCGCAGTTCGCCTGGCCGCAGTACGACTGGATGGGCCCGGCCAAGGCCGCGCTGGAGGCCACCTCCCGCTACCTCGCCCGTGACCTGGGCAAGGACGACATCCGCTGCAACCTGGTCTCGGCCGGACCGCTCAAGTCCATGGCCGCGAAGTCCATCCCCGGCTTCACCGAGCTCGCGGACGTGTGGAACACCCGCTCCCCGCTCTCCTGGGACATGACGGACCCGGAGCCGGCCGGCCGCGGCATCGTCGCGCTGCTCTCGGACTTCTTCCCGAAGACCACGGGCGAGATCATCCACGTCGACGGTGGCGTGCACATGATGGGTGCCTGACCCCGCGGGACAGGCACGGACCGGGCCGCGTACCACCTCCGAGCAGGTGGTGCGCGGCTCCGGTGCGTCCGGGCCCGGCTCCGGCCCGCTCAAGTCGAAAAGATGGTCGATCCACCGCAGAATGTGGTGAACCGGACTTCGGGTCAGGCTGCGGGGAGGAGGTCGCCGTGCGCGCCACACGTCGCCGGACCTGCGCCCTGCTGGCGGCCTCCATAGCCGTCGCCGGACTCGCCGCCCCGGTGGGGATATCCGTGGCGGGGCGGATGGGGGCCGGGGCGTCCGCCCCCGCCGCTCCTCCCGACCCCGCCGGAGCCGAATGCCGTACGTCGGTCCGGGGCTCCCGGGTCGTCACGTACTGCCACAACCCGTACCCCTCCACCGACCGGGTACAGCTGCACACCGAGTGCCGCCGCTGGTGGGACATAGACGCCGACGCCGCCCCGGTCGACGTGGCCCCCGGCCGGACCGTACGGATCGACGACCGCTGCTGGAAGGAAGTCGGCGCCGTCTGGGTCACGCACCAGGTGCGTGACCCGTCGACGGCCTGAGACCTCGCAGCGGCCCGGCACCGGGGCACGCGAACCCGGCATGACCCGGACGAGGGGCCTATACCCGGTCCACCAGACAGCTCAACGCATGGCTCGCGGCCTCGGCCGCCGCCGCCTCCCCGTCCCCCGCCCGGATCGCCTCGACCAGCCTGCCGTGGTCCATGTGGTTCTCCGGCCGCAGCTCATGACCGATGTCGCCGCGGAGATAGTCGCGCAGCAGATCGCCCAGGTCGGCGTAGAGACCGGTCAGTACGTCGTTGTGCGAGGCGGCGACCACGGCCAGGTGCAGCGTCGCGTCCGCCGCGACGAACGCCTCGGCGTCACCCTCGGCCCAGGTCTCCTCCCGGCGCGCCATCAGCGCGTCCAGCTGCTTGAGATCCCGCTCGGTGCGCCGGGCGGCCGCCAGCCTCGCCGCCGAGGACTCCAGGGTGGAGCGCAGCTCGGCGACATGGCGGGGATCGGCGGAGGCGAAACGGCGGTGCATCACCCCGGCCAGCTCGCTGGTGGCCACGACATAGGTGCCCGAGCCCTGCCGGATGTCGAGCAGGCCGTTGTGCGCGAGGGCGCGCACGGCCTCGCGCACGGTGTTGCGGGCCACCCCCAGCTGCTCCACCAGCTCGGGCTCGGTGGGAATGCGCGAACCCACGGGCCACTCGCCCGAGGTGATCTGGTTCCTCAACTGGGCGATCACCTGGTCGGCGAGGGCCGAACGCCGCGGAGACGTCAGCGTCATGGTGCTCCTTGGTCGGGTTGCTTGGGTGGCGGACGGGGGCTGCGGGGACGGCGGGAACGTTGCTCCGCCTGCCGCGAATCGTCTCAGAGCGGCCCGTTACCGGGGTGGCTCCAGAACGATTGGACAATCAATCATCCCATGATTCTATGATGGGCCTCATGCCCGACGACGAGACCCGGCCCCAGACCCGGACCTTGACCCCCGCCACCACGGTGGACGACCCCACGAAATCCACGGCCGCGCGGACAGCCACGGCCGTGCGGACCCCGCCGGCCTCCCGGACAACACCGGCCGCCGACGGGGCCGCCCCCTGGATGCTCCGGCTGGTCGTCGTCGGGCTGGTCCTCACCGCGCTCAACCTCCGCCCCGCCATCACCAGCCTCGGCGCCCTCCTCGAAGAGGTGCGCGACGGGCTGCACATGAGCGGCAGCGTCGCCGGTGTCCTGACCTCCGTACCGCCGCTCTGCTTCGCGGTCTTCGGCATCATGGCGCCGCGCCTCGCCCGCCGCTTCGGCCCGGGCGCGGTCGTCTGCGCCGGCATGACCGCCATCACCGCCGGTCTGGTGATCCGGCCGCTCGTCGGCGGGACGGCCGGCTTCCTCGCCGCGAGCGCCCTCGCCCTCATGGGCATCGCCGTCAGCAACGTCCTGATGCCGGTGATCGTCAAGCGCTGGTTCCCGGACCGGGTCGGCTCCATGACCGGGCTCTACTCGATGGCCCTGGCCCTCGGCACCTCGCTGGCCGCCGCCGTGACCGTGCCCATGACCAGTGCGATGGGCGGCAGCTGGCGGCTCGGGCTCGGGGTCTGGGCCGTGCTCGCCGCCGCCGCGATCCTGCCCTGGATCCCGCTGGTACGGGACCGCGGCGGTGCCCCGGGGAAGCAGGCCGCCCAGCAGCCGGACGCCCCCGCCCTGCGGATCACCCGCAGCCGTACCGCCTGGGCCCTCGCCTGCTTCTTCGGGCTGCAGGCCACCGCCGCGTACATCACCATGGGATGGATGCCGCAGATCTTCCGCGACGCCGGGGTCTCGGCCGGCACGGCGGGTGTGCTGCTCGCCGTGACCATGGCGATGGGCGTGCCGCTCGCCTTCGTCATCCCCCGGGTCGCGACCCGGATGAAGAACCAGGGCGCGATCGTCGTCTTCCTCGGCAGCTGCGGCCTCCTCGGCTACGCGGGCCTCTACCTCGCACCGGCCGGCGGCGCCTGGGCCTGGGCGCTGCTGCTGGGCATCTCGAACTGCTCCTTCCCGCTCGCCCTGACCATGATCGGCATGCGGTCCCGCAGCGGGGCCGGAGTGGTCCGGCTGTCCGCGTTCGCGCAGTCCGTCGGCTATCTGATCTCGATCCCGGGACCGCTGCTGATCGGTGTGCTCTACCAGCACAGCGGCGGCTGGGAACTGCCGATCGCACTGATGGCGGGCCTCATGGTGCCGCAGATGGCGGTCGGAATCCTCGCCGGGCGGGACCGGACCATCGAGGACGAATGCTGAAGTGCGAGACTGAGCCCATGTCTCCTGTGCTCGACCCGAATCCCCAGAACGGTCAGAAGAAGTTCCTCATGGTGCTCGGGGCGATGCTGCTGATCACCGTGATCGTCGCAGTGATCGCCTCGATCGCGTCCCCCTGAGCCGTACGTGCCCCATGAGCCGTACGCATCTCCTTGAGCAGTACGGCCACCGGCCATGCGCACCCCCGGCCGTACGCGTCCTTCGGGCCGTACGGCCGCCGATGGTGGGGCTGGCCCCCGTGTCCCCTAGGGGGCCAGGGTCAGGGTGAAGTGGGTGGACCGCCGGATGGGGCAGGCCGCCCCGAGTCCGTAGGTTTTCGGTATCAGCACCGAAGACCCGCGGAGGCGGACATGCCGGCCCGAACGCACACCCCGACCACCCACCCGGCCACCGGAAGCGTCGAGGTCCGGCTGCCCTGGTGGGCCATCGCGCTGCCCGCGATCGCGTTCGCCGCACTTCTGCTGCTGATCATGGGATCCGGCGAGGCGCAGGCCGCGACCGCCGACCCGGCGATCAGCCGGTTGCTCGCGCGAATCACGGCCCTGGTGACCGGCTGACGTCGTCCGCGCACCCCGCGGAAGCCCGCCAACACCCTGCGCCGGGCGGCACATTTCATGCGAAGCTGAGGTGTATGAGCGTCGATACACCTCGCAGGATCGTCCTTCTCAGGCATGCAAAGGCGGAATGGTCGCAGGACTCCGACCACGAGCGACCGCTCGCGGAGCGCGGCCGCAAGGATGCCCCCGTCGCGGGCCGCAAACTCGTCGACTCCGGGATCGCCCCCGAGCTGGCCCTCTGCTCCACCGCGGCCCGGACCCGCGAGACGTGGAAGCTGGCCGTCCACGAGATGCCGCAGCGCCCCAGGACCGTGTACGAGGACCGGCTGTACGAGGCATCCCTCGGTGAGCTGATCGCGCTGATCAACGAGACCCCCGACGATGTGCACAACCTCCTGGTCATCGGCCACAACCCCGGTATGCACGCGGTCGCCGACGCCCTCTCGGAGTCGTCCGAGGGCGACGCACTGTCCCGGATGACCCGCGGCGGCTTCCCCACCGCGGCGTTCGCCGTCGTCGAGTTCACCGGCTCCTGGAAGGGCGTGGAACACGGAGTGGGCAAGCTGGTCGAGTACTGGACGCCCAACGACTGACCTCGTTCCCGTACGTCGCAGGGCCCCGGCGCGAGTAGCGCCGGGGGCCTGCGACACATCTGTGCGAACGCGTGAGTCGCGTCGGTCGACGCTGTGCGAACGCGTCAGTCGACGAGGCCGTCGGCGGCCTCGACCTCCTCGCGGGTGATGCCGAGCAGATACAGCACGGTGTCCAGGAACGGCACGTTCACCGCGGTGTGCGCGGCCTCGCGGACCACCGGCTTGGCGTTGAAGGCCACCCCGAGCCCGGCGGTGTTCAGCATGTCCAGGTCGTTGGCACCGTCACCGATCGCGACGGTCTGCGCCAGCGGCACCCCGGCCTGCTCGGCGAAGCTGCGCAGCAGCCGGGCCTTGCCGGCCCGGTCGACGATGTCGCCGACGACCCGGCCGGTGAGCTTTCCGTCGACCACTTCCAGCGTGTTGGCAGAGGCGAAGTCGAGCCCGAGCCGTTCCTTCAGATCGTCGGTGACCTGGGTGAACCCGCCCGAGACCACACCGACTTGATAGCCGAGCCGCTTCAGCGTACGGATCAGGGTGCGCGCGCCCGGCGTCAGTCGCACCTCGGCACGCACCTTGTCCACCACCGACACGTCGAGCCCGGCCAGCAGCGCCACCCGCGCGTGCAGCGACTGCTCGAAATCGAGCTCGCCGCGCATCGCCTGCTCGGTCACCTCGGCGACCTTGTCCTCGCAGCCCGCGTGGGCGGCGAAGAGCTCGATGACCTCGTCCTGGATGAGTGTCGAGTCGACGTCCATGACCACCAGGCGCTGTGCCCGGCGGCTCAGACCGGCCGACACCACCGCGACATCGACGCCGATGCCGGCGGACTCCGTCGCCAGTGCGGTGCGCAGTTCCTCGGTGGCGGTGCCGGACACGGCGAACTCGACCGCCGTGACCGGATACTTCGCGAGCCGGAAGATGCGGTCGATGTTGCCGCCGGTGGAGGTGATCGTGGCCGCTATGGCGGCGGTCGACTCCGCGGTCAGCGGGTGCCCGAGCACCGTCACATGGGAACGCCCGTCACCACGCGGCCGGTTGTCACCGGTACCGGAGATGATCTCGGCCTGGAGCTTCAGCGAATCGGCCCAGCTGTGCACGGTCGCCCGCAGATCGCCCTCGGTGGTGCCGCCCGCGGTCGGGGCGGTGACCAGCGCGCACAGGACGATGCGGCCACGGGTGACGACCTGCTCGATGTCGACGACGTCGACCGAGTAGGCGGCGAGGGTGTCGAAGAGCCCGGCGGTGATACCGGGGCGGTCCTTCCCGAAGATCTTCACGAGAAGGGTGGGGGTGCCGGCGCCCCGAGAGGACCCGGGGGGCTCGGAACGGGACTCAGGGGACTCAGGAGACGAGGAGGACCGAGGTGGCTGAGATGCGCTCATGGTGCTTCCACCGTATCGGTCCGCCCCGGCGCTCCGGCGGCCCGTCCCGAGGACCGGACAGCGCGTCGGACACCCACACCCGCCCGGCGCCCGCGCGTGGTGACGGACCGCGCGCGCCCGGATCCGGCCGGTGTCCGGCAGGGCTGCGGGACCACGGGCGCGGGGTGACCGGGATGTTCCGGAAACCGGTGATTCATGCGCACTCGGGTCGCTTGCCGTGCCCTGTTCCCTTTGGCCGCGCGCCGCTTCCGCGGTTCGTGTCGGCACCGTAACGATGCAGGTCCAGGCAGGGTCTTCGGGCTGCTCGACTTTCGTATCGGGGACCGCTCCTGGAATAGTTCCCCACGATGTTCAGCATCCCTAGACTCCCTGCGATGGGGGTAACTCGGGGGACAACTAGTGGGGCGCGGAGTGCCGGAACTCGTACTGGAATTGAATGGCAGGACCTGGACGCTCGATCCGTCCAGGTCGTACACCCTGGGTCGCGATCCGCAGGGCGACCTGACGATCGACGACGCCAGAGTGTCGTGGCGGCACGCCACGATCAGCTGGGGAGGCCGGAATTGGTTCATCGAGGACCACGGCAGCACCAACGGAACCTATGCGCAGGGCAACCGGATCCAGCAACTGGAGATCGGCCCCGGCTCGGTCGTGCACCTGGGCAATGCCACTGACGGCCCGCGGCTGAGCCTCACCGCCGCGGCGGGTGCCGACGCGTACAGCGGACAGGGCGCGGGTGCCCAGCAGGCACCGGTCCAGCAGCCCCAGCAGGGCGGCGCCGGCTGGCCCGGCCGGCAGGCCCCCGCCCCGCACCAGCCGCAGCAGCCGCAGCAGGGCTGGCCGCAGCAGGCACCCCAGGGAGTGCCGCCGCAGCAGCCCGTGCAACCGCAGGTCCCGCAGCAGCAGGGCGTGGCGAACCCGCCCGGCACGGGCGGAGCCGCGGGGGCTCCGCCGGTGTACGGAGACCGCAGCCCGACCACGTTCCACCAGCTGGACCTCGGTCGCGTCATGCGCATCGGTCGTGCGCTGGAGAACGAACTGGTCGTCTCCGACCTCCAGGTCTCCCGCCACCACGCCGAATTCCACGCGACCCCCGACGGCCGCTTCGAGATCCGTGACCTCGGATCCCACAACGGCACGTACGTCAACGGTCAGCCGCTGCAGAAGTCGGGCTCCGCGCTGATCGGGCCGAACGACATCGTCGGTGTCGGCCACTCGACCTTCCGCCTGGTCGGCGACCGGCTCGAAGAGTTCGTCGACACCGGTGAGGTCTCCTTCTCCGCCCGCCACCTCACGGTGACGGTCGACGGCGGGAAGCAGATCCTCAAGGACGTCTCCTTCGGCGTCCCGGAGAAGTCGCTCGTCGCGGTCATCGGCCCGTCCGGCTCCGGCAAGTCCACCCTGCTCAAGGCGCTCACCGGCTACCGGCCCGCCAACCAGGGCGACGTGCTCTACGACAACCGGAACCTGTACAAGCAGTTCGCCGAACTGCGCCAGCGCATCGGTCTGGTCCCGCAGGACGACATCCTGCACAAGGAACTCACCGTCACCAAGGCGCTCAAGTACGCGGCCAAGCTCCGCTTCCCCGCGGACACCACCGAGGCCGAGCGCCAGGCCCGGATCCTCGAAGTCCTCGCCGAGCTCAAGCTCGACATCCACAAGGACAAGAAGGTCACCTCGCTCTCCGGCGGTCAGCGCAAGCGCGTCTCCGTCGCCCTTGAGCTGCTCACCAAGCCGTCGCTGATATTCCTGGACGAGCCGACCTCCGGCCTCGACCCGGGCATGGACCGCGACGTCATGCAGTTGCTGCGCGGTCTGGCGGACGACGGCCGCACCGTCCTGGTCGTCACGCACTCCGTCGCCGAGCTGGCGATCTGCGACAAGCTGCTGGTCATGGCGCCGGGCGGGTCCGTCGCCTACTTCGGCCCGCCGGAGGAAGCGCTCAACTTCTTCGGCTACACCACCTGGGCCGACGTCTTCTCCGCGTTCGAGAACTACCGCGACTACGACTGGTCGGGCCGCTGGCGCGGATCGCAGCACTACCAGATGTACGCCGCGGACATCGACGCCGTCGCCGCACAGTCCGTACACATGCCGCCCCCGCAGCAGATGCGCCCGCCGAAGCCGCAGAGCTGGTCGGCCCAGCTGTGGACCCTGATGCGCCGCTACGTCTCGGTGATCGCGTCCGACAAGGGCTTCATGGGTCTGATGGTGATCCTGCCCGCGGTGCTCGGCGTCGTCAGCGTGGTCATCCCGGCCGACTTCGGCCTGGCCCCGCCGAAGCCGCCGTCCCGGTTCAACGGAGCGGCCGGAACGATCATGCTGATCCTCGCGGTCGGCATGTGCTTCTCCGGCGCGGCCAACTCCGTACGAGAACTGATCAAGGAACGCGTCATCTACGAACGGGAACGGGCCACCGGCCTCTCCCGCTCCGCCTATCTGATGTCGAAGGTGATCGTCCTCGGCGTGATCACCGCCTTCCAGGGCGTCATCATCTGCGGCATCGGCTTCGCCACCCGCGAGCTGCCGGCCGAGGGCCTGATCATGCCGCCGGCCGTCGAGCTCTGCCTGACGATCATCGTGCTCGGCTTCACCTCGATGATGTTCGGCCTGGTGATCTCCTCGCTGGTGAAGACCGCCGAGAAGACCATGCCGCTGCTGGTCATGTTCGCGATCGTCCAGGTCGTCTTCACCGGCATCCTCTTCCAGGTGTTCGGCTCGCCGGGCCTGGAGCAGTTCGCCTGGCTGATGCCGTCCCGCTGGGCCATCGCGGGCGCGGGCACGACGCTCGACCTCTCGCACCTCATGGCGCCGTGGGATCCGAAGAACCCGACCGATCTCGACCCGCTGTGGGAGCACTCGGCCACTCAGTGGGGGATCAACATCTCGGTGCTGCTGCTGCTCGGCATCATCTGCGGCGTCGTGGTCGCGCGACTGCTGCGCCGCCACGAGCCGGAGGTCATGCGCAAGTAGCGCGGGCCCGGCACACGACCGCCGAAGGGCGGCACCCCACGCGGGGTGCCGCCCTTCGGCGTGTGCGGATGCCGTCCGGCGATCCGCGGTGCCGGTCAGTAGGCGCTGTTGACGTTGTCGATCGAGCCGTACTTGTCGGCCGCGTAGTTGGCCGCGGCGGTGATGTTGGCGACCGGGTCGTAGATGTTCGACGAGGTGCCCGGGACGTGGTACGCGTTGAACGTCGGCTGGATGACCTGGAGCAGGCCGCAGGACGGGGTGCCGTTCTGGGCGTTGATGTCCCAGCCGTTGACCGCGTTCGGGTTGCCGGTCGACTCGCGCATGATGTTGCGGTGCAGACCGTTGTACGAGCCGGGGATGCCGTTCGCCCGCATGATGTCCAGGGCCTGGTTGATCCAGCCGTCCAGGTTGTTCGCGTACACCGGGGTACGGGCCTCGGAGCGGCTGGCGGCCTGCGGCGCGGTGCGCTCGGCGGCGACGGCCTTCGCCCTCACCTTGGCGGCGGCCTCGGCCTTGGCCTTCGCGGCGGCCCGGGCCTTGACCTCGGCGGCCTCGGCGGCCTTGGCGGCCTTGGCCTTCGCGGCGGCGGCCTTCTTGGCCCTGGCGAGGTCGGCGGCCTTCACCAGCTTCTCGGCGGTGGAGTGCTGCTCGATGATGCTGGCCTGCACGGCCTTGGCCTGCGGAGTACCGGCGGCCGACGCGAGGACCACGGGGGCGGCGGACACGGGGGTCTCGGCCTCGGGCTTGGGGTCGGCGTTGGCGGGGACGAGCGAGAACGAGAGTGCGGCGACGGCCATGGCGGAGATTCCCGCGACGGAGAGCTTCTGGGTCTTGTTCAGGCGACGACGACGGCCGGGGATGCTGGACACGGACATGCAGACGCACCTCTTCGAATAGCGGGAGTCCTCACGGAGGACGAAGACGGGAGGCGTTCGCGCATCTCCGTCGGGGACGAGAGCAATTCTTAGCGCCCGCAAAATCTGGTGGCAAAGGTGTGACGTACGAACCCGGGTAGTGGACCGGGGCTCCGCTCGAACGTGTCGGCCCGCGCTCATAACCATTGATGTGGCGCTTATGTGTCCACTAGCAGACTTCGTAAGTGACGTGGGTCCTATGCGCGGCCTCACACCGGGCGGGTGGCAACCTCACAAACCGTTGCTCCAGCAATCCGGAGTGTGAGATTCCGGGGTGTGTGGGGTATCTGACGGCCCCGCATCCCTTGTGTGCGGGGCCGTTCCCGTACAGGAGGCCGGTCCTGGAGGAAGGCCGTCCCTGAGGGGAGGCGGTTCTCGCGAACTGGCGGAGGGACCTAGTCCCTGCGCCCTAACCGGCGGCCGTCCACAGGCCGATACGGCGTTCGAACCCCGCCGGTACGGTGAGGCCATGAGCCATCGCCCGTCGTCGGGTCTCGCCGCCGTGAGCGCCGCGCTGCTCGCCATGAGCCGGCATCTCGAAGTGCGCGACGTCCTGAAGAAGATCGTCGTCTCGGCCCGCGAGCTGCTGGACGCCGAGTACGCCGCCCTGGGCGTCCCAGACGACCACGGCGGCTTCGCCCAGTTCGTCGTCGACGGTGTCAGCGACGAGCAGTGGAAGGCCATCGGCCCGCTGCCCAGACAGCACGGCATCCTCGCCTCGATGCTCCACGAGGCGAAGCCCGAGCGGCTCGCCGATGTCCGCAAGGACCCCCGCTTCGAGGGCTGGCCCGCCGCCCACCCCGACATGTCCGACTTCCTCGGCCTGCCCATCAGGGACGGCGAGGAGGTCATCGGCGCGCTCTTCCTCGCCAACAAGCGCTGCCCCAAGCCCGAGGGCAGCTGCGGCTTCACCGCCGAGGACGAGGAACTGCTGGCCATCCTCGCCCAGCACGCGGCGATCGCCCTCACCAACGCCCGGCTCTACGAACGCAGCCGCGAGCTCACCATCGCCGAGGAGCGGTCCCGGCTCGCCCACGAGCTGCACGACGCGGTGAGCCAGAAGCTCTTCTCGCTGCGGCTGACGGCCCAGGCCGCCGCCGCCCTGGTGGACCGCGACCCGGCCCGCGCCAAGGGTGAGCTCCAGCAGGTTGCCGCGCTCGCCGCGGAAGCCGTGGACGAGCTGCGCGCCGCCGTCGTCGAGCTGCGCCCCGCCGCGCTCGACGAGGACGGCCTGGTCGCCACCCTCCGTACCCAGATCCAGGTCCTGGACCGGGCCCACACCGCCCGGGTCACCTTCGAGAGCCTGGGCACCCGGGCCCTGCCGGCCGCCCACGAAGAGGCGTTGCTGAGGGTCTCCCAGGAGGCCCTGCACAACGCACTGCGCCACTCCGGGGCGGAGCACGTCGAGGTCACACTGGCCCGGCACGGCAGCGGCACACTGCTGCGGATCACCGACGACGGCAGCGGCTTCGAACCCGCGGCGATCCGGCAGGCGGGCAGGCACCTGGGCCTGGTGTCCATGCGGGACCGTGCGAACGGCGTCGGCGGAAGGCTCAACGTTGAATCGGCGCCCGGCAGGGGCACCACGATCGAGATGGAGGTACCCGGTGCCTGACAAGATCATCAGGGTGCTGCTGGTCGACGACCACCAGGTGGTCCGCCGCGGCCTGCGGACGTTCCTGGAGATCCAGGACGACATAGAGGTGGTCGGCGAGGCGGCCGACGGTGCCGAAGGAGTGGCCAGGACCGAGGAGCTCCGCCCCGATGTCGTCCTGATGGACATCAAGATGCCCGGCACCGACGGCATCGAGGCGCTGCGCAGGCTCCGTGAGCTGGAGAGCCCGGCCAAGGTCCTCATCGTCACCAGCTTCACCGAGCAGCGCACCGTGGTCCCCGCGCTGCGCGCCGGAGCCTCCGGTTACGTGTACAAGGACGTCGACCCGGACGCCCTGGCCGGTGCGATCCGCTCGGTGTACGCGGGCCACGTCCTGCTCCAGCCGGAGGTCGCGGGGGCCCTGCTCGCCCAGGAGGACTCGGGCAGCGGCACGGGCCGGGGGAGCACCCTCACCGAACGGGAGCGGGAGGTGCTCGGACTGATCGCCGACGGCCGCTCCAACCGCGAGATCGCGCGAGCGCTGGTCCTCTCCGAGAAGACCGTCAAGACACACGTCTCGAACATCCTGATGAAGCTCGACCTCTCGGACCGGACCCAGGCGGCCCTGTGGGCGGTGCGACACGGGGCGGCGGGCTGACCTGCGCCGGAGCGGACCGTCTTCGTCCGGGCGCGGACCGTCTTCCTCCGGGCTGAGATTCATACTGCCGGGTGTGTGTCACCCGGACGGCGCAACCTGTTCGGCCCCGGGGCGTTCTCCGGGGTGCTGCGGCGGTCGGCCGCTGCCACGCCAGGAGGATCCTGAAGCAGGCCGCTGCCGTCACCGTGATCGCCGGTGGGATCGTCGCCGCCGGCGCGGGCGCCGCCTCCGCCACCGGACACGGCGCGGGCGCCGGCGGCGACGCGGCCCACTCCCGGGCGTGGTCAGCGGCAACTTGATTCAGGTCCCGGTGCACGTCGACGTGGTCGGCAGCACGGTCGACGTGATCGGCCTGCTCAACCCGGCCTTCGGCAACCTCGGCCTGAACGGCTGACCGACCCCGCGGCCGGCCGGCGCCACGGTCACACCTCGCCGGACGGGCGCATCGAGCCCGTCCGGCGGCTCCCGCCGTCCGCCCGTCCGGCGGCTCCCGCTCACCGCTCCCGCTCGCGCTCCTCCACATACGCGTTGTACGCGGCGACCTGCGCCCGCCGGGCCACCCGCTCCACCGGCCGCAGCGCCTCGCCCCTGGCCGCGATCTCCGAGGCGCTCACCGCCCCGCCGTGCCCGTTCTCGTACGCCACCGAGATCAGCAGCCCCACCCGCTGCGCCAGCTCCAGCACCCGCACCGCCCGCGGCGGATAACCCGGAGCCAGCACCTCGCGCCCCCGCTCCGCCCGCGCCCGGTACGCGTCCACCGCCGCGTCCGCCACCGGCCCCGAACCGGCCACGTCCAACCGCGACAGCACCGCCGTCGCGTCCCGCAACGCCTCGGCGAGCTCCCGCTCCGCCTCGCCCAGCGACGGCACATCGGCCGGCGGCGCCTCCCGCACCGCCAGACAACGCCACACCACCTCGATGTGCAGATCCCCGGCCGGTCCCACCTCACGCACCTCGGGAACCAGTCCGTACGGCGCACCGAAGGCCACCACCGCCTCCTCGGCCTCCAACGCCCGCGCGTTGAAGTCCGGCGGTCCGCTCAGCCCCAGCGGATGGCCCGGCGCCGGCAGCGCCACCCGGAAGCCCGTCACCCCCAGACCCCGCAGCCGGCCGAGCGCCAGCGTGAGCCCGACCGGCCCCGCCTCGCCCGGCAGCCCCTCCACGCGGTGCACCGCGTCCTCCCCGACAATGGCGAGCGCCGCCTCGTCCGGCGACACCAGTCCCGCCAGAAGCGCGTTTCCCCAAGCGGCCAACAGCCCTGAGCGTGGTTCCGAAAGCATGGGAACACCCTAGGGAACGGACCCGGGGGCTGTCGTCACTCGGGCCCAGCGCCGGGAGCACTCGCGCGGTGGCGTAGATTTCCCTGGGAGCTGTGCCCACAGGTACCGACGATCTCGACACTGCATGGGGAGACAACGCGCCATGAGCGATGTACTGGAGCTGGTGGACGTATCCGTGGTCCGCGACGGACGCGCTCTGGTGGACGACGTCTCCTGGTCGGTCAAGGAGGGGGAGCGCTGGGTCATCCTCGGCCCCAACGGCGCCGGCAAGACCACCCTCCTCAACATCGCGTCCAGCTACCTCTTCCCGAGCACCGGTACCGCCAAGATCCTCGGCGAGCAGCTCGGCGGCGTCGGCACCGACGTCTTCGAGCTCCGTCCCCGCATCGGCATCGCGGGCGTCGCCATGGCCGAGAAGCTGCCCCGGCGCCAGACCGTGCTGCAGACGGTGCTCACCGCCGCGTACGGCATGACCGCCACCTGGCACGAGAACTACGAGGCCGTCGACGAGGAGCGCGCCCGCGCCTTCCTCGACCGGCTCGGCATGACCGAGTACCTCGACCGCAAGTTCGGCACCCTGTCCGAGGGCGAGCGCAAGCGCACCCTGATCGCCCGCGCCATGATGACCGACCCCGAACTGCTGCTCCTCGACGAGCCGGCGGCGGGACTCGACCTCGGCGGCCGCGAGGACCTGGTCCGGCGCCTCGGCCGGCTGGCCCGCGACCCGTACGCCCCCTCCATGATCATGGTCACCCATCATGTCGAGGAGATCGCCCCCGGGTTCACCCACGTCCTGATGATCCGCCAGGGCAAGGTGCTCGCCGCGGGCCCCATGGAGACCGAACTCAGCTCCCGCAACCTCTCCCTGTGCTTCGGACTGCCGCTCGTCGTCGAGCACACCGGCGACCGCTACACGGCCCACGGACTGCCGCTCTCGTAACCCCCGCCGGCACCGGCTCCCGGCCGCAACTCGGCGCAGCGGCCGGCTTGCGCCCTGTCCGCGAGGGCGGTCGCGGTTCTACCATGGCCCCGTGGACATCGACGCGTGGGTGTGGTGGCTGATCGGCGCAGTGGGACTGGGCATCCCACTCGTCATGACTGCGATGCCCGAGTTCGGCATGTTCGCCGTCGGAGCGGTCGCAGCGGCTGTCGTCGCGGCACTCGGCGGCGGCATCGTGGCCCAGGTGCTGGTGTTCGTCGTGGTCTCCGTGGCGCTCATCGCGGTGGTCCGCCCGATCGCCGCCAGACACCGCAGCGACCGGCCCCAACTCGCCACCGGCATCGATGCGCTGAAAGGCCGTCAGGCAGTTGTCCTGGAGCGGGTCGACAGCAGCGGCGGCCGGATCAAGCTGGCCGGTGAGATCTGGTCCGCCCGCGCACTCGACGAGGGCCAGAGCTTCGATCCCGGCCAACAGGTCGATGTCGTCGACATCGACGGAGCCACGGCAGTCGTCATGTGACCGAACCACCCACAAGGCAGAGCGCGTTCTGTCAGACTCGATGTCGATCATCATGAGATCGGGGCCGGTACAGCTTCCGGCCCCTCCCGCGAACTCGACCTCGATCATCGCGATCCGTCGGCAACCGAAGGGCAACGAGGAACACGATGCAACCGATCATCATCGTTCTGATCATTCTGGTGGTGCTCGTCTTCATCGCCCTGATCAAGACGATCCAGGTCATCCCGCAGGCCAGCGCCGCCATTGTGGAACGCTTCGGCCGTTACACCCGCACGCTCAACGCGGGCCTGAACATCGTCGTTCCATTCATCGACTCCATCCGCAACCGCATCGACCTCCGTGAACAGGTCGTGCCGTTCCCGCCCCAGCCGGTGATCACCCAGGACAACCTGGTCGTCAACATCGACACCGTCATCTACTACCAGGTGACCGACGCGCGGGCCGCGACCTACGAAGTCGCCAGCTACATCCAGGCGATCGAGCAGCTCACCGTCACCACCCTCCGCAACATCATCGGTGGCATGGACCTGGAGCGGACCCTGACCTCCCGCGAGGAGATCAACGCGGCCCTGCGCGGCGTCCTCGACGAGGCCACCGGCAAGTGGGGCATCCGCGTCAACCGCGTCGAGCTCAAGGCGATCGAGCCGCCCACCTCCATCCAGGACTCGATGGAGAAGCAGATGCGCGCCGACCGTGACAAGCGCGCCGCGATCCTCCAGGCCGAAGGAACGCGCCAGTCCGCGATCCTCACCGCGGAGGGCGAGAAGCAGTCCGCGATCCTGCGCGCCGAAGGTGAGGCCAAGGCATCGGCCCTGCGGGCCGAGGGCGAGGCCCAGGCGATCCGTACGGTCTTCGAGTCGATCCACGCCGGCGACCCGGACCAGAAGCTCCTCTCGTACCAGTACCTCCAGATGCTCCCGAAGATCGCCGAGGGCGACGCCAACAAGCTCTGGATCGTGCCCAGCGAGATCGGCGACGCCCTCAAGGGCCTCAGCGGCGCCTTCGGCAACCTCGGCAACGGCGCCCCCGGTTTCGACACCAGCAAGGAACGCCGGGAACAGCCCCCGGTCGACTGACGCGTACACGCCCCGTGCATGATCAATGCACCAAGCACCGATCATGCACGGGGGGTACGCAATGAACATCTGGGAGATGCTCGCCGTCTTCGTCGCGGGCATCAGCGCAGGCACGATCAACACGATCGTCGGCTCGGGAACGCTGATCACCTTCCCCGTACTGCTCGCCACCGGCCTTCCCCCGGTCACGGCGACCGTCTCCAACGCCCTCGGCCTGATACCCGGTTCCGTCAGCGGCGCCATCGGCTACCGCGAGGAGCTCAAGGGACAGGGCCGCCGCGTACTCAAGCTCGCGGTCGGCGCCCTCGTGGGCGGCCTCACCGGTGCCACCCTCCTGCTGGCCCTGCCCTCGACGGCCTTCGAGACCATCGTGCCGATCCTGGTGGCCCTGGCTCTGGTCCTGGTCATCCTGCAACCACGCATCAGCAAAGCGGTCCAGCGCCGGCGTGAGCACACCGGCACCCCCACCCGTCCCGACGGCGGACCGCTGCTGTTCGTCGGCCTGATGCTCGCCAGCGTCTACGGCGGCTACTTCACCGCCGCCCAGGGGATCATCTACCTCTCCCTGATGGGCATGCTGCTCGACGACACCATGCAGCGCCTCAACGCCGTCAAGAACGTCCTGGCCGCCGTCGTCAACAGCATCGCCGCGCTCTTCTTCCTCTTCGTCGCGCACTTCGACTGGACAGCCGTCGTACTGATCGCGGTCGGCTCCGCGCTGGGCGGCCAGATCGGTGCCAGGATCGGCCGCCGCCTCAGCCCCACCGTGCTGCGCGTCCTCATCGTCGCGGTCGGCACGGCCGCCATCGTCCAGCTGCTGCTCCGCTGACACGGCGAAGCCCGCCTCCCCACGGAGACGGGCTTCACCACGACGAAATGCGTACACCGCCTACGCTGCGGTGCCCTCCAGCCACTCCGGCAGCGCCGACCGGTCACCGGACCCCATCGCCAGCAGCATCGCCTGCGCGGGAGACGGCACGAACGGCTGGCGCAGCAGCGGCATCCCCGCCTGCTCCGGCGTCCGGGCCGCCTTGCGGTGATTGTCCTCGGCACAGGACGCCACCGTGTTGAGCCAGGTGTCCTGACCCCCCTGGGCGCGCGGCACCACGTGGTCGACGGTGCTCGCCCGCCGCCCGCAGTACGCGCACCGGTGCTGGTCCCGTATCAGCACACCCCTCCGCGACCAGGGGGCATGTCTTCGGAACGGCACCCGTACGTACCGGCAGAGCCTGATCACCCGGGGCACCGGAATGTCCACGGCGGCACCACGCATACGGAGATCGGGATGCGACTGCTCGACGACGGCCTTGTCCTGAAGAATCAGCACCACCGCACGGTTCAGCGTCACCGTCGACAGCGGCTCGAAGCTCGCGTTCAGTACCAGCGTGTCCCGCATCTCGCCCACCTCCCGTGTGCCGGCCGCCCCCTGGCAGGCCCGGATCAACTCTGGCCGGGCGAGCCGTGATGGACAACGCAATAAAAAAATGCCCTGCCCTGATCTCTCCAGGACCAGGGCAGGGCAAACAGCGGGGGAACTCTCGGCTCACCGGGTACTAGGCGGGACCGGTGTACTCGCCGATCAGCTGAGCACGGCCCAGCGTGTGGAACCGCAGGTTGAAACCGACGACCGCGGGCGACGCATCGCTGTCGACACCCAGCTTCTCGGTGTCCACCGCGTACACCGTGAACACGTAACGGTGGTTCTCCCCGGCCGGCGGAGCGGCACCGCCGAAGTCCTTCGACCCGTAGTCGTTACGGGCCTGGACGGCGCCGGCGGGCAGTCCCTCGAACTTCCCGCCGCCCGCACCGGCCGGGAGCTCCGTGACCGACGCCGGAATGTCGAAGAGCACCCAGTGCCAGAACCCGCTGCCGGTGGGGGCATCGGGGTCGAAGCAGGTCACGGCGAAACTCTTGGTCTCGGCCGGGAAACCCTCCCACCGCAGCTGCGGCGAGGTGTTCCCGGCCGCGAACACCTGAGCGTCCGCCAGCACGGCACCGGGGGCGAGATCCTCGCTCGCCACCGTGAACGACGGCACCTCCGGATGGAAGTCGTGCGGCAGCGGCGCCCTCTTCGGCTCGGTCACGTCAGCACCTCTCCTGATCGCTCTCCTGCTGTCAGCAGGTCTCCCACCGACCCTAGAGCCAGTTGCGCTGACCGCCGACCTGCGCCAGCCACTGATTGAGGTACGCCGCCCAGTCGGTCCCCTGGTAGTCGTGCAGCCCGACCTTGAACGAGCGGTAGGAGTCGCTGCCCTCGCTGAAGAGGCCCGACTTCTTGTCCATCTCCAGGACGACGTCCATCTCACGGTCGTCCGCGACGAACGTCAGCTCCACCTGGTTCAGCCCGCGGTACTGCTGCGGCGGGAAGAACTCGATCTCCTGGTAGAAGGGCAGCCGCTGACGCGTACCGCGAATGTGACCGCGCTCCATGTCCGCGCTGCGGAAGCCGAAGCCGAGCCGGCCGAAGGCGTCGAGGATGGCCTGCTGGGCCGGCAGCGGGTGCACATTGATCGGGTCCAGGTCGCCCGAGTCCAGCGCCCGCGCGATCTCCAGCTCCGTGGTCACACCGATGTTCATGCCGTGCAGATGCTGACCGGCGAACATCGTGATCGGCGTCTCCCAGGGAATTTCGAGCCCGAAGGGCACGACGTGCACGGCACCGGCCCGCACCTCGAACGCGCCACCGAGGCGCAGCTTGGTGAACTCGATGTCCTGCTTGGTCTCCGTGTCGTTGCCCTCGACCTCGACCCGCGCCTGCAGGCCCACGGAGAGTCCCTCGATCCGCTGATCCACGGAACCGCCCTGGACCCGCACCTCGCCCTGGACGACCCCACCCGGTACGACGTTGAGCTCGGAGAGCTCGGTCTCCACCGAAGCGCCACCGGCACCCATGCTCGCGAGCAGCCGCTTGAAGCCCATGTTTACTCCTCCTTGGTCCTGACCCCTAGATACGCGCCACGACCGTAGTCGGTTCCCGGTACCCTCGACCGCCATGATCGAGGGCTTGGACCGTACGCCGCTGACACGCGACTTCTTCGACCGCCCCGTACTGGACGTGGCACCCGACCTCCTGGGCCGGACCCTGGTGCGAGCCACACCGGACGGACCCATCGAGCTCCGCCTCACCGAGGTGGAGGCATACGCAGGCGAGATCGATCCCGGTTCGCACGCCTTCAGAGGCCGCACCGCACGCAACAGCGTCATGTTCGGACCGCCCGGCCATGCGTACGTCTACTTCACCTACGGCATGTGGCACTGCCTCAACCTGGTGTGCGGCCCCGAGGGCAGGGCGAGCGGGGTCCTGCTCCGCGCCGGCGACATCCAGGTCGGTGCCGAACTCACCCGCGAACGTCGAAACTCGGCCCGCAATGACAAGGAACTGGCCAAAGGCCCGGCCCGCCTGGCCACCGCCCTCGATGTCGACCGAGCGCTGAACGGCACCGACGCCATCGCCCGTCCCGGCGCCCCGCTGTCCGTACTGCACGGCACCCCGCCCCCACGCGACCAGGTACGCAACGGCCCCCGGACCGGAGTGGGCGGCGACGGCGCCGCACATCCCTGGCGATTCTGGATCGACGGTGACCCCACGGTGAGCCCCTACCGGGCCCATGTGCCACGTCGACGCGCAACTTGACTCGCCCTTGAGGGACGCCTAATGTAGTCCGAGCCGCTTGAGACGGGTGCTGCTGTCGATGAGGTCCACCGGACCACATCCGAAGCATCCCTGAGCGGCCAACCACTACCTACGAATCACCCTGGCGGGTGCGAATTCGGCATGCCGTAATTCAATCCCTTTCGGCTCGATTATGAGCCGCCAAGGAAATCGACTAATGTAGCGGACACGCCGAAAGGCAAGGCCTCTCCAAGGTCACCGGAATTCAAATTCGGACCGGAAACGGAACGAAAAGAGTCTGGTAAGGTTGGAACCGCCGGAAAGGGAAACGCGAAAGCGAAGAACTGGAAAGCGAAAAAGCAGGATCCCGCTTCGACCGGGAATCGGACACGAAAGAGTCTGATAGAGTCGGAAACGCAAGACCGAAGGGAAAAGCCCGGAGGAAAGCCCCAGAGAGTGTTCTGCGGGTGAGTACAAAGGAAGCGTCCGTTC
>NZ_JBCEWQ010000013.1:0-109154 GCF_038448545.1 Streptomyces sp. CLV115 | reverse complement strand
CACCCGGTCCCGCCCCCTCCCCGGCCCGTCGTCCGCCCGCAGCTTCATGACGGCGTCCCCGCGTTCGTCAGGGCGCCCCGTGGAATCCCGGTGCGCAGTTCCAGCGCCACCGCGATGTCGGAGGCGTCCGGGCGGTCGGCGCCGCGCAGATCGGCGACGGTCCACGCCACTCTGAGCACCCGGTCCAGGCCCCGCGCGGTGAGCAGGCCGCGTTCCATGTCCCGTTCGGCCTCCATGAGCGCGCCCGGAGCCGCGACCAGCCTGGTCCGCAGCTCATGGCCGGGCACCTCGCTGTTGGTGGACCACTCGGTGCCCGCGAGCCGCTCCGCGGACCGCGCCCTGGCCTGGCGGACCCGGGCCGCCACCGCGGCCGTCGACTCGCCCCGGCGGCCCTGCCCCATCAGGTCCTCACGCCTGACGGGGTCGACGAGCACCCGCAGATCCACCCGGTCGAGCAGTGGCCCGGAGAGCCTCGCCTGGTAGCGCCTGACCGCGGACGGCGGGCATTCGCAGCCGGCGCCGCTGAGGCTGTGCCGGCCGCACGGGCACGGATTGGCGGCCAGCATCATCAGAAACCTGGCGGGCAGCCTCACCACCCCGGCGCTCCGTGCCACCACCACATGCCCCGATTCCAGCGGCTGGCGCAGCGCGTCCAGCGCCCGCACGGAGAACTCGGGCGCCTCGTCCAGAAAAAGAATTCCCCGATGAGCCAGCGAGACCGCACCGGGCCTCGGCAAGCCGTTGCCCCCGCCGATCAGTGACTGCATCGTCGCCGAGTGGTGGGGTGCGCAGTAGGGCGGCCGGCCGATCAGCGGCTCCCCCGGCGGCAGGATGCCCGCCACCGAGTGCACCGCGGTCACCTCCAGGGATTCCTTCCTGGTCAGCTCCGGCAGGATGGCCGGCAGCCGCTCGGCCAGCATGGTCTTGCCCGCTCCCGGCGGCCCCGAGAGCAGGAGGTGGTGACCGCCCGCCGCGGCGACCTCCAGAGCCATGCGGGGCCGCTCCTGCCCCGCCACGTCCGCCAGATCCGGCAGATGTCCGTCGCCCTGCCCGGCGCGGGCGAGGCCGGTGCCGATGCCCGCGCCGGGCACCATCAGCCCGGCCAGCATGGTGTCGGGGCGCCCCTCGTCGTGTGCCTGCCGTTCGTCGGGCACCGGCTCGTCGCAGAGCACCGCGATCAGCTGCCGCAGGCTCCGAACCCCGAGGACGGAGACTCCGGGGACCAGCGCCGCCTCCCCCGCGGTCTGTTCCGGTACGACCACCTGCCGGTATCCGGCCTCCGCCGCGGCGAGCACGGCCGGCAGCACCCCGCGCACCGGCCGCACCCGGCCGTCGAGCCCCAGCTCACCGATCATCACCACATCGGCGACGGAAGCCGGATCGATCCGCTCGGCCGCCCCCAGCACCGCACAGGCGACGGCGAGATCGAACCCCGATCCGCCCTTGGGCACCGAGGCCGGCGACAGTCCCACCGTGAGCTTCTTCTGCGGCCACTCGGCCCCCGAGTTCACCACCGCGGCCCTGACCCGGTCGCGGCTCTCCACCAGGCTCTTGTCCGGCAGCCCCACCAGGGTGAACGCGGCCACCCCCGCCTCCAGGTCCGCCTGGACCTCCACCACCACACCCTCGACGCCGACCAGCGCCACCGAGCACGCCCGCGCGAACCCCATCAGGCCACCCCCCGCGCATGCTCGGCGACCGGCGCTCCGCGCCTGGGCAGCACCACGCCGACCAGGTCGATCCGGACGCCGCCGGGCGGCGGTCCGCCGTGCCGGTCGGTCCAGATGCCGGCCAGCCGCCGCAGCCGCTCCGCCTTGACCGGCGTGACGGCCGCCATCGGATGCTCGAACGCGCCCGCCCTGCGGGTCTTCACCTCGCAGACCACGAGCGCGTCGCCGTCCATCGCGACGATGTCGATCTCACCGGCGCGACAGCGCCAGTTCCGTTCCAGTACGGACATGCCGGCCTCGGCCAGCAGCCGCACCGCCAGATCCTCGCCGTACCGCCCGAGTGCCCCCCGTGCGTTCATTTCGGCACCACCTCCGGGACCGACTCTGACGCGTCCGGTCCCGATCGGTGGATCTTGGTGGAAAACCCCGGGATTGTGGATATCCCGGCCACCCGTAAGTGCGAATCAAGGGCGGACCGGAGGCGGACCCATCGAACCCGAGGCGGGCCGGAGGCTGACCGCATCGAAACCGGGGCGGATCGATTCAAGGGCGCATCGGCGCCCCCGGGGGTGGGCTCAGCCGCCCGGGAGTTCGAGATCGCTCTTGTTGAGCTCCTCGATGTTGACGTCCTTGAACGTCAGCACCCGGACCTGCTTGACGAACCGCGCGGGCCGGTACATGTCCCAGACCCAGGCGTCCGCCATCGATACTTCGAAAAACACCTCGCCCTGGACCGAGTGCACCTGCATCTCGTAGTCGTTGGTGAGGTAGAAGCGCCGTTCGGTCTCGATCACATATTTGAACAGACCGACGACATCTCGGTACTCCCGGTAGAGCTTCAGCTCCATCTCGGTCTCGTACTTTTCGAGGTCCTCGGCGCTCATTGGCATGTTCCCCTTCAGCCGTGCGTCCCCCCATTGTGCGCCAGGCCCCCGGCCCCCCGGGCCCTTAGGCGATTTCGGGGTCGAGAACCAATGGCGTACGCGGAGGACCCTCGTCGAGCAGCGTGCGCAGCAACTCGGCGAGCCTGGTCGGGTACACCGTCTCACGCGCCGCCGACAGTTCGGCGGAGGTCCACCACCTCAGACCCGCGACACTGCGTTGCTCCAGTCCGGTCTGCCCACTGGTATCGGTGGCGGTCTGCCTCGTACGGGCCAGGAAATACCACTCGTCCTGATCCCAGCGGCGCCCGTCGAACGGGAACGAGCACATCCGCTGCCAGAGCAGCGGCCCCAGCTCGACCTCGGTGATCCCGGTCTCCTCCGTCAGCTCGCGCAGCGCGGCCTCCTCCCGGGTCTCGTCGCCCTCCACGCCGCCACCCGGGGTGAACCACCAGGTGCTCGTCGGATCCGCCGGTTCGAAGCCGTGCATCAGCAGGATCCGGTCGTCGGGATCCAGGAGGACCACACGGGCGACCTTCCGCTTCTCAGTGCGCACCGGAGGGTGCCCTTCCGCCCTTGTCCCGTGACGCCCGCGAGGCCCGTGCGGCGATCGGGCCGTACGCCGCACCGCCCAGGATCAGCACCACGCCCACGAGCACCGCCGCGAGCTGCAACCGCAGCGGTCCGGGCGCCGACACCCCGCCGGGAAGGGCGGCGAAGGCCTCCGGACGCTCGATCATGCCGTTCATCGGCCAGGCGATGGCGTCCACCCTGGCCTGTACCGCGTCGCGGGGGACGGAGCCCTGGCCGGCGTCGTCCAGGTGTACCCGGGAGTCCAGCGACGCGCTGCGCTCGTCGCCCAGCAGGAAGAGCTGCCCCTTGGGCACCTCCGCCGTGAAGTTCTCCGCCGAAGCGAGGCCCTTGGTGTGCAGATACGGTTCGGCAATGGGCTTGCCGTTGACCGTGAGCCGGCCACCGTTCCCGCAGCAGGCGATCTTGTCGCCGCCGACCCCGACGACCCGCTTCACCATCGGCATGTCGCCCCACACCGGATCGGTGAAGACCACCACGTCGCCGCGGCGCACCTCGCTGCCGTCGATGCGCTGCGCGAGCACCCGGTCGCCGGCGTTCACCGTCGGTGTCATCGACCCGGTCGGCACCGTGTACGGCTTGTACACCACCGCCCCCCAGGCGAACCCGCCGAGGAAGAGCACACAGCCGACGGCCACGGCCAGCCCCGACAGCATGCTGCCGAGACGGCCGTGGCCGTCACCCGTACGTCCTTGTCCGCTCATCCCAGCGTCCCCCACTCCGGAGATCGACAATCGCTGATCCGAGTGGGCACCCTACCCGGCGGTACGCCCGCCGGTCAGCCTCCTGCGGCGCCACAGTACGAGAGGCAGCGCACCCGCGATACCGACGGCTCCCGGGGCCAGGGCCGCCGCCGCGCCGATCCCCGGCTGGTCGAAGGTGTCCGGGACCGGCAGCGTCGCCCAGCGGTTGATCGGCCACGCCACGACCACGGCGCGCCCCACGACGTCCTTGACGGGCACGAAGCCCTTGGTCGCCTCGTCCGTGTGGTACCGCGAGTCCAGGGAGTTCTGCCGGTGGTCGCCCATCACCCAGATCTTGCCCTCGGGCACCTTGAGGGGCCCGAAGGGCTTGTCGTCGCAGGCCGTGTTGCCGGGGAAGATGTACGGCTCGTCGAGCGCCTTCCCGTTGACCTTGACCGGGCCGCCCTTGGCGCACTCCACGGTGTCGCCGCCGACCGCGATCGTCCGCTTGATCAGGTCCTTCTCCTTGGACGACGGCATCAGACCGATGAAGCTCAGGAAGTCCTGCACCACGTTCGACTCGGGGGTCGGTTCCCCGGCGAGCCAGTTGTCCGGGTCGTGGAAGACGACGACCTCGCCGCGCTCGGGCTCCGAGCCGAACCACGGGGTCAGCTTGTCCACCAGCACCCGGTCACCCCGCTGGAGCGTGTTCTGCATCGAGTCCGAGGGGATCGAGAACGCCTGCACCAGGAACGTCTTGATCAGCAGCGCGAGAACCAGGGCGACGACGATCAGCAGGGGCAGCTCCTTCCAGAAGGGACGCTGCTTCCTCGCCGCCTTCTTGCCGTCCCCGTCCGGAGCCTGCTCGTCCTCGGACGCGTCCGGATCCGGCGCCCCTCCCGCCGGAGCGGCCACCGGAGCGGCCGCCGGACCGGCCGCCGGTTCGACGGCAGGATCGGCGGACCGGTCGGGCTCCTTCGCGGAGTCTCCCTGTCCAGGTCGTGCACCGGCAGCCACGTCACTCACATCCAGTCCTCACTATGCGCCCCCGCCTTCTCCAGGACCTCGTCCGTTCAAAGGCCCACTGCCCCGAACAACGAGCGGGAGTTCCTCAGGCCCATGAAGAACGGCGAGCGTCCCGCGACTGTCCGATCTTGCCGTTTCCTCGGTCACAACGCCATCGCTCGGCCACGACGTCGTCGTTCGGCCCCGCCGAACCGGTTCGGCCCGATGGATCATGACGGGACGTCAGTCACGTCCGCCGCTCGGAGGACAGCCGGACCCGCCTGCGCCAGAGCACGATCGGCACGGCCCCGGCGATACCGATCGCACCGGGCGCCATGGCCATCACGGCGTCGAGGCCCGGCTGGTCGAAGGTCTTCGGGATCGGCAGCGTCGCCCAGCGGTTGATCGGCCACGCCACGACGAAGGCCCGGCCGACGACCTCGTCGTTGGAGACCGTGCCGTTGCCCGGAAGTTCCTGGTGGTAGCGGGAGTCGCGGGAGTCCTGGCGGTGGTCGCCCATCACCCAGATCCGGCCCTCGGGCACCTTGATCGGGCCGAACGGCTCGTCGTTGCACGCGGTGTTGCCGGGGAAGATGAACGACTGCTCGTCCAGGGCCTTGCCGTTGACCACGACGGGGCCGTTCTCCTTGCACTCCACCGTGTCGCCGCCGATGGCGATGACCCGCTTGATCAGGTCCTTCTCCTCGGCGGACGGCATCAGTCCGATGAAGCTGAGGAACTTCTGGACCACATTCGGGTGGACCTCCTCGGTGTCGTCCAGCCAGCCGCCCGGGTCGTGGAAGACGACGACCTCGCCGCGCTCGGGCTCCGAGCCGAACCACGGGGTCAGCTTGTCCACCAGCACCCGGTCACCCCGCTGGAGCGTGTTCTGCATCGAGTCCGAGGGGATCGAGAACGCCTGCACCAGGAACGTCTTGATCAGCAGCGCGAGAACCAGGGCGATGACGATCAGCAGGGGCAGCTCCTTCCAGAAGGAGCGCTGCTTCTTCATGGCCTTGCCGCCGCCGTCCGGAGTGGCGCCGTCACTCCCCGCGCGGCCCGCCGTCCCGGCCGACTCGGCATGACCCCCACGGTCCGGCCGGTCCTCGGGCTCCTCGTGTCCGGATCGTGCGCCGACGGCCAAATCCCCCACATCCACTCCTCACTCCGTGCCACGCCTGCGACCAAGCCGGTGCAGGCCCACCACTCCCATAACGAGCGGGAGTTCCGCAGGGGTCGGGAGAGGGATCATTCCGTTGAGATCCCGGGACGACACACTATTCGACCGGACCGGCGCCCCGGCCGTCCCGGCGCGCGGGTCAGGCACCGAGCCGAACGTCGCCGGCTCCTCCAGTTTCCGCCAGTGACCGATGGGCCAGGCGATCACCACGGCCCGTCCGACGACCTCGTCCTCGGACACGGTGCCGTGTTCCGGCTCGTCCAGGTGATAGCGCGAGTCGGCCGAATCGGACCGGTGGTCACCCATCACGAAGATCCGGCCCTCCGGAACCTTTACCTCGAATTTGATGAGGGAGGGAGGATTCCCGGGATAGAGGTAGGGCTCGTCGAGCGGTACACCGTTGACGGTGACCCGGCCGTCCTTGCCGCAGCACTTCACCGTGTCGCCGCCGACCGCGATCACCCGTTTGATCAGATCCTGTTCGTCGTCGGAGGGCAGCAGCCCGATGAAGGTCAGCGTCTCCTTCACCTGCTTGACGACGACGGGCGGGTCCTTCTTGTCGACGTTCTCCTGCTTCAGCCAGCCGCCCGGGTCCTTGAAGACGACGACATCGCCGCGCTGCGGCCGGGATCCGAACCAGGGCGTCAGCTTGTCCACGAGCACCCGGTCACCGATCCGGATGGTCTGCTCCATCGACCCGGACGGGATCACGAAGGCCTGTACCAGGAACGTCTTGAGCACCAGCGCGAGTACCAGTGCCACGACGATCAGCAGCGGGATCTCCCCCACCGCGGCCCCGCGCCGCCGCCGCCTGACCTTGCGGGCCAGCTTCCGCCGCGCAGCCCTGGTGGGCAGCGACCCGGTGGCCGTCGGCTCCGTCCCGGGCTCCGCCCCGCGCCGCCCGAGCCCGCGGCTACCCATGGCCCCCGCCCGGCGGCCCCACGCCGGCGAAGGCGGCGCTGTCCGGCAGCGAGCCCAGCCTGCTCGGCGGCCAGCCGATCCAGTCCACCCTGCCGATCACCATGTCGACCGGGACCATGCCACCGCCCGGCTCGCCCAGGTGGTCACGCGAGTCGCGGGAGTTACTGCGGTGGTCGCCCATCATCCACAGCTTGCCGTCGGGCACGACGATGTCGAAGCGGACCTGGGAGGGCGCGTCCCCGGGATGCAGATAGTTCTCGACGACCGGCCGGCCGTTCACTTCGATCCGGCCCTCCTCGTCGCAGCAGACCACCCGGTCGCCGCCCACTCCCACCACCCGCTTCACGTAGTCGGTCTCGGCGGGCTCGGCCAGGCCAAGGGAGGCGGCCACCGAGTGCATCAGACCGGTGACGGGGTTCTTCCGCGGGGGCTCCTGGACGAACGATCCGGTGCCGTCGAAGACCACCACGTCGCCGCGCTGCGGCAGGGAGCCGGAGCCGTAGGCCAGCTTGTTCACCAGCACCCGGTCCCCCACCCGCAGCGTGGGCTCCATCGAGCCGCTGGGGATAAGGAAGGGCTGCACCACGTAGTTGCTCAGGAGCAGCACGAAGACCGCACAGGCGGCCCCGAGCGAGGCGGTCCGCCGCCAGGAGATCGCGGCGGTCGGCAGTTCCGGGATACGCGAGGAGCGCGACCCCTCCTCCGGTGCCTTTGCGGGTGCGGAGGAGCGGTCGCGCTCCGAGGGCTTTGCTTCCGTGTCCATCGGGGCCAGAGCCTATCCGGCCGACCTGTGGACCTGGGAGTCAGCTCAGTTGTCGCGCTTCTCCTTGATCTTCGCGGCCTTGCCGCGGAGCTCACGGAGGTAGTACAGCTTGGCGCGACGGACGTCACCGCGGGTGACGAGCTCGATCTTCTCGAAGATCGGGCTGTGCACCGGGAAGGTGCGCTCGACGCCGACGCTGAAGGAGACCTTGCGGACCGTGAAGGTCTCGCTGACGCCCGCACCCTGGCGGCGGATGACTACGCCCTTGAACTGCTGGATACGGGAGCGGTTGCCCTCGATCACTCGGACGTGGACGTTGACGGTGTCACCGGGGCGGAACGACGGGACGTCGGTGCGCAGCGATGCGGCGTTGACGCCATCGAGCAGGGAAGCCATGTTGTCTGCTTTCTTCGCCGATGCCACAGGTCATCGACGGGAGATAGTGAGAGATGTGGGTGCCGATCGCGTCGGGCGGACGTCATTCCCCCTGTGGCAGGGGCGTACGCCGGACGTACAGCAGCGGCCTATTCTTCCACGGCCGCGGGCCTGCGCCAAAATCGGCCGCCGGGCTCCGGTGACCAGCCGAGGATCGAGAGCATTTCGCGGTCCTTCTTGTCGAACCCCTCGGCCTCGCAGCGCTCGATCAGATCGGGCCGGTTCAGGGCGGTACGGCGGAACGCCTCGTCCCGCCGCCAGCGGGCGATCCGCCCGTGGTGACCGCTGAGCAGCACCTCCGGGATGCCCCGGCCGCGCCACTCGGGCGGCTTGGTGTAGACGGGCCCCTCCAGCAGGTTGGCCATCGCGCCGGGGGCGAAGGAGTCGTCCCGGTGCGATTCGGCGTTGCCGAGCACTCCGGGCAGCAGCCGGGCGACCGCCTCGGTGATCACCAGTACCGCGGCCTCACCGCCGGCCAGCACGTAGTCCCCGATGGACACCTCGACGACCGGCATCCGGGTGGCGTACTCCTCCATCACCCGCCGGTCGATGCCCTCGTAGCGGGCCGGGGTGAAGATCAGCCACGGCCGCTCGGAGAGCTCGACGGCCAGCTCCTGGGTGAACGGGCGGCCGCTGGGGGTGGGCACCACCAGCACCGGGGAGTGCGCCCCGGCCTCGTACCCGCCCGCCAGGGCGTCGTCCAGCGCCTCGCCCCACGGCTCGGTCTTCATGACCATGCCGGGGCCGCCGCCGTACGGGGTGTCGTCGACCGTGTTGTGCCGGTCGTACGTCCAGTCGCGCAGGTCGTGCACGTGGACGTCGAGGCGGCCGCGGGCGCGGGCCTTGCCGACGAGGGAGACGTTCAGCGGTTCCAGGTATTCCGGGAAGATCGTGACGACGTCGAGGCGCATCAGTCGTCCTTCCCGGCCGCGGGAGCCCCGTCGCCGCCCTCTTCGCCGCCTTCTTCCCCGTCCCGGGCGGAGGCGATCACGGCCTGGCTCTCGTCAATCAGGCCGGGCGGCGGGGCGATCACCGCGCGCTGCTCCGCCAGGTCGATCTCGGTGACGATCTCCTCGACGAACGGGATCATCACCTCGCTGCCGTCCGGCCGCTCGACGATGAAGAGGTCCTGGGACGGCAGATGCGTGATCTCGGTGATCCGGCCGATCCCGGTGCCGTCGGCGAGGACCACATCGAGGTCCATCAGCTGGTGGTCGTAGAACTCCTCGGGGTCCTCGGGGAGTTCCGCCGGGTCGACCTCGGCGATCAGCAGCGTGTTGCGCAGGGCCTCGGCAGCCGTGCGGTCGCGCACGCCCTCGAAGCGCAGCAGCAGCCGTCCGCTGTGCACCCGGCCGGTCTCGATCGTCAGCGGTCCGGCGCCGGCCGGTTCGGTGGCGAGCACGGCCCCGGGCCCGAGCCGCAGCTCCGGCTCGTCCGTACGGACCTCGACGGTGACCTCGCCCTTGATGCCATGGGCCCGGCCGATCCGCGCGACTACCAACTGCACCTTGTGTCTCTCCTGTCATACGACGACGGGCCGGGGCGGGCGCATGGCCCTCCCCGGCCCGTGCCGGTGTTCAACTCTGTCAGCGAACCTGATCCACATCGACGAGGTCGACGCGGATGCCACGGCCGCCGATGGCGCCCACGACGGTACGCAGTGCGCGAGCGGTGCGACCGTTGCGGCCGATCACCTTGCCGAGGTCGTCGGGGTGGACCCGGACCTCCAGCACGCGACCACGGCGCAGGTTGCGCGAGGCGACCTGCACATCGTCAGGGTTGTCGACGATGCCCTTCACGAGGTGCTCGAGAGCCTCCTCGAGCATGCTCAGGCCTCGGTCGACTCGGCGGGCGCAGCCGCGTCAGCAGCCTCGTCCGCCTTCTTGTCGGACTTCTTCGCCTTCTGCGTGATGGCCTCGCCCTTGGACTCGTCGCCGCCGTCCTTGGTCAGGGCCTCGAACAGGGCGCGCTTGTCGGCCTTGGGCTCCGGCTGCAGCAGCGGCGCGGGGGCCGGGAGGCCCTTGTGCGCCTGCCAGTCACCGGTGAGCTTCAGGATCGCGAGAACCGGCTCGGTCGGCTGGGCGCCGACGGACAGCCAGTACTGCGCACGCTCCGAGTTGACCTCGATGCGCGAGGGGTTCTGCACCGGGTGGTACAGACCGATCTCCTCGATGGCCCGGCCGTCACGGCGGGTACGGGAGTCGGCGACGACGATGCGGTAGTGAGGCGAACGGATCTTGCCCAGACGCTTCAGCTTGATCTTGACTGCCACGGAAGTGGTGTCTCCTGGTCTATGACGTGGGTGGGCACAACGAAGATGCCACGTGGGGTTGCGGTACTCGGGTGCCCGATGGACGCGTCAGCCGGAGGAGAGAGGGGTCCTGTGCGACTGTCGAGTACAGCTAGCCATTGTGCCACACCGCGCCGGGTCACCCCACCGCGACCACTGCTTCCGGGATACGGAAGGGCTTCCCGCATCCTCCGCAGACGATCGGCGCCTGCGCCAGGACCGACGGGACGACCCGCACATTGCGGCCGCAGTCGCAGACGGCCTTGACGCGGACGCCCCCGCCGGAGGAGCCGTGCCGGGCGGCGGGCCCGCGGAAGGAACGCTTGGTGTCGGCGGCGGTGGCCACCGTGTGCGCCTTGAGGGCGCGCTGCAGCCGCTCGATCGTCGGGCGGTAGCGGCGCTTGGCCTCGGGGTTGAGTGCGACCAGCGAGAAGCCGCTGCTGGGGTGGGGCTCCTCGGCGTGGTCGAGGCCCAGCTCCTCGGCGATCGCGAGGAATCTGCGGTTGTGGTAGCGGCCGGCGCGCGAAGTGTCGCGGACGCCTCGCGCGGCGGCGATGCCGTGGACTGCCTCATGGAGCAGTCGCTCGAAGGAGAGTTCGGCGCCGCAGGCGGACGAGGACTCTCCGATCAGGGACTCGGGCGCGGCTAGATCCGGCAGCTCGGGGTGGTACCGCTGAATGTCGGCCCACGCCTGTGCCAGCTCTGCGGCAAGTACAGGTGGTGTCGTGCTCACGTCGTGACAACGAGCGCGAGTGCCCCGGTGTTCCGATTCCGGGCCATCCCAAATAATTTGCACGTACCAGTCAGTTGCCCTTGCATGCGCCCCGACGAGGGCGGGTGCGCAGATCTGCGGAGAAGCCTCACAGCTCGCACCAAGGTGGTACGTAGCGACGCGTACGCCCGGACGCGCAGGCGGCCACCGTACGCCGAGGGTCCGGGCGGCCGGGGCGGAGCACGGGGCGTCAGTAGGCGCGTGCCACCAGGGCGACATTACCGGGCTCGTCGTCCGCGCCGGGCACCGACCCGTCCCCGGCGACCAGACACCGTACGGACACCCCGTGCTCCGCGAGCCGGGCCTCGCCCGCCGGGCCCAGTGCCGACCAGGCGATGCGCGCCCAGCCGCCCGCGACCGCCGCCTCCACGGCCTCCGCCACCGTTGTCACGTCGCTGGTGGCCGACTCGCGGCGGCTCCGGGACTCCCGCAGCAGCGCCGCCTGGTCCTCCTCCAGGAGGGCCGGGAGCAGCGCGGGCAGGGCCTCGACGGGGACCGGCTCCTTCCCGCCGGGAATGCGCCGGACCAGCGTCGCGGTGCCGCTCGCCAGATCGCGCGGGCCGATCTCGATCCGCACCGGCACCCCCTTCAGCTCCCAGTCGACCGCACGGCGGCCGAACGGGGTGTCGGTGCGGTCGTCGGTCCCGGTCCTGATCCCCGCCGCGCGCAGCCGCTCCGCGACGGTCCGGACCGTGTCCAGGACGGCCGCGTCCTCCTTGACCGCGAGAACGACCGCCTGGACGGGGGCGAGCCGCGGCGGGACGCGGAGCCCGTGGTCGTCGCCGTGGGCCATGATCAGACCGCCGACCATCCGGGTCGAGGAGCCCCAGGAGGTCTGCCGCACGAGCTCCTGCCGCCCGTCCCTGGACAGATAGCGGGTGTGGAACGCCTTGGCGAAATTGGTGCCGAGCTCGTGGCTCGTACCCATCTGGAGGGCCTTGCCGTCCCGCATCATCGCTTCGAGGGTGAGCGTGTTGACGGCCCCGGCGAACCGCTCGGCCGGGGTCTTGCGGCCGAGGACGACATCGATGCCCAGCACGTTGACCATGAAGTCCGCGTAGACCTCGCGGTGGACGTACGCGGCGAAGTCCCGGGCCTCCTCGTCGGTGGCATGGGCGGTGTGGCCCTCCTGCCAGAGGAATTCCGTCGTACGGAGGAAGATCCGCGGGCGCATCTCCCAGCGCACCACGTTGGCCCACTGGTTGATCAGGAGCGGCAGGTCGCGGTAGCTCTGCACCCACTTCGAGAAGTACTCGTTGACGATCGTCTCGGAGGTCGGCCGCACCACCACGGGCTCTTCGAGCTCCTTCCCGCCGCCTCGGGTGACCGTCGCGAGCTCCGGCGCGAAGCCCTCGACGTGCTCGGCCTCGCGTGTCAGGTAAGACTGGGGGATGAGGAGCGGGAAGTAGGCGTTCCGGGCGCCCGCCTGCTTGATACGGGCGTCCATTTCCTGCTGCATCCGCTCCCACAGGCTGTATCCGTACGGCCGGATGACCATGGTGCCGCGCACCGGGCCGTTGTCCGCGAGTTCGGCCTTGTTGATCAGATCCTGGTACCAGCGGGGAAAGTCCTCGGCCTGGGGCGTGAGAACGGGTGCCTTTGCCATGGCGCGCATCGTACGGCGACACCGCCCACCGCACGGGGTGACGGGCCCCGGTGCCACGGGCCTTCCCCACGGACGCGTCACCGCCCCGCGCAACCATTGCCATCGCCCCCCTGGACGCGGACGCGGATGCGCAGTTCTCTGACATACGGGGGGAGCGGGGGCGCAGACAGCGGGGGCACCCACTCGGGCACTACCGATCGGACACGGCCGACCTCTCGGCGGATTGGGGCGCTTTCCATGACACCCACGCTCGTCCGGCACCACAGCCACGCGGAGACGTCCCCCCGGACGGACTCCGGCGACCGTGCCCGGGACTGGGCCGAGATCCAGGAGCGGATGCTTGCACCGCTGTACGAAGCGGTGTACGAGCGGCTCGAAGTGGGATCCGGTACCCGGCTGCTCTCCCTGGGCTGCGGCTCCGGTCTCGCGCTGCTGATCGCGGCCGCCCGGGGCGCGCGCGTCACCGGCGTGGACACCGACCTCGAACGTCTGGCGCTCGCCCGGACCCGGCTGCTGCCCGATCCGGGCAGCGCCGCCGCTCCCCCGGCCGGGCACCCGCGGCTCCTGGAGGGTGATCCGTCCGGGGCCCGGCCGTCCGACGGGATGCCGTACAACCTGATCACCGCGTTCACCCCGATCGGCTGCTCGTCCGACGACGGCGAGGGGCTGGTGGCGGAGCTGCGGTCCGCGGTTCCGCTGGCCGCGCGCGGCAGCACCGTGGTGCTCACCGGCTGGGGTCCGCCGGAGCGCTGTGCGACGGCGCCGGTGCTGCGGGTGGCGGGGCGGCTCTCCGACCGGGACCGGGCCCCCCGCGACGGCGGCTGGCGGCCGTCGGGCCGGGACGACCTGGAGGAGCTGGCCTTCCGGGCCGGGCTGAATCCCGACGGCTCGGGCCGGGTGGCGTGCCCCTTCGGGTACGCGGACCCGGACAGCGCGGTGCGGGGGCTGCTCTCCACCCGGCTCTTCGACGCGGCGGTCCGGGCGACGGACCGTACCCAGGTGGAGAAGGAGGTCGCGCAGGCCCTCCGTCCGCACCGCCGCCGGGACGGCACGGTCTGGATGCCGAACGTCTTCCGCTATCTCGTGTGCACCACCTGAACGGCCGCGGCGGCCGTCACTTCGCCAGCCGGGTGATGCCGGCCGCCCGGTACGCCTCGGCCTCGTCCAGCGTCTCGTTCGCGAGGAGCGCGGCGGAGAGCGAGTCCAGCCGGTCCCGGTTCTCGCGCAGCAGCCGGCAGGCCACCTCGTAGCACTCGTCGACGATCCGCCGCATCTCGCCGTCCACCGCGTCGAGCGTGGCGGGGGCCGCCGACAGTCCGTACGCCTGCTGGGCGTCGCTCGGGATCGCCGTCAGTCTGCCCACCTTGTGGCTCATGCCCCAGCGCCCGACCATGCCGCGGGCCAGGTTGGTGACCTGTTCCAGATCGCTCTCCGCGCCGGTGGTGATCACGCCGAAGACCACCTGTTCGGCCGCCATGCCGCCGAGCGCTCCGACGATGCGGCCGCGCAGGTACTCCTCGGTGTACGCGTACTTGTCGGCGTCCGGCGTCGAGAGCGTGACGCCCAGCGCGCGGCCGCGCGGCACGATGGTGACCTTGCGGACCGGGTCGGCACCCGGCTGGACCATGCCCAGCAGGGCGTGGCCGCTCTCGTGGTACGCGGTCCTGCGGCGTTCCTCGTCGGACATGACCAGTGAGCGTTCGGCGCCGAGCTGGACCTTTTCCAGGGCGTCCGAGAAGTCGGGCTGGGTGACCTCGGACTGCCGGCGCTTGACCGCCAGGAGCGCGGCCTCGTTGGCCAGGTTGGCGAGGTCCGCGCCGGTCATGCCGGGCGTCGTGCCGGCCACCTGCGCCAGGTTCACATCGGGGGCGAGCGGGATCTGCCGGGTGTGGATCTCCAGGATCGCCTCCCGGCCGCTCCGGTCCGGCGGGCTGACCTGCACGATCCGGTCGAAGCGGCCCGGCCGGGTGAGGGCGGGGTCGAGCACGTCGGCGCGGTTGGTGGCGGCGAGCACGACGACGCCCTCCGAACCGGAGAAGCCGTCCATCTCGGTGAGGATCTGGTTGAGGGTCTGCTCGCGCTCGTCGTGGCCGCCCATGCCGGAGCCGCCGCCGCGGGCCCGGCCGATGGTGTCGATCTCGTCGATGAAGACGATGGCGGGGGCTACCTTGCGCGCCTCGGCGAACAGTTCCCGGACCCGGCTCGCGCCGACGCCGACGATCATCTCGATGAACTCGGAGGCCGACGCCGAGAAGAACGGCACCCCGGCCTCACCGGCGACGGCCCGGGCCAGCAGGGTCTTGCCGGTGCCGGGCGGCCCCGCGAGCAGCACCCCGCCGGGCATCCGGGCGCCCATCTTCCGGTACGCCTGCGGGTTCTTCAGGAAGTCCACGACGTCGTTGAGCTCGCCCTCGACCTCGTCGATCCCGGCCACGTCCTTGAAGGTGGTGCGCTTGCCGTCCTCCAGCTCGACGGGCTTGGGCGGGGCCTTGCGGCCGAAGCCGCCCATCCCGCCGCCCATGCCCCTGGACATCCGCCGGGCGATGAACACCCAGAGCACGACGAGCAGCAGCATGGGTGCGAGCGAGATCAGCAGGTTGGCGAGGAAGCTGCGCTGCTGGACGACCGGCTCGGCGGTGACCGTGACGTCGTCCTTGACCAGTTCGGCCCAGAGGTTGTCGTCCGCGAAGGCCGGGCGCTGGGTTTCGAACTTGGTGTACTTGTTGTCGCTCCCCGGGACCTTCGCCTCCTTCTTGAGCTGCCCCTGGATGGCGTCGCCCTTGGAGTAGATCTTGGAGACATTGCCGGCGGTGACCTGCTTGCTGAACTCCGTGTACGCGATCGTCCGCTGCTCCTCCCCGTTGAAGAAGGAGAGCACCAGATTGGCGACCAGATAGACGGCGAGCGCGGTCAGCAGCAGTCCGCCCCAGCCTCCGGGCATCTTCCGGCCGGGCGGTGGGGCACCCTCGGAGCGCCACGGCTGATCGGTCCGGTCGCGGGGCGGTACGGGGTTGGTCACGCGCGCTCCTCTGCCGACTGCCGTTGAGGCGACAGTAAGGGAGGAAAGCGAACAAAGCCCTCCCAGGGCCTGCCCGATGGGCCCTTGGAGGGACGGTGTACGGCAGCCGTGGCGAACCCGGGCCGGCTCGGCCCGGGTTCGTCCGGTCCGGGCTCAGCCCATGAACTTCTTGAACTCGTCCGGCAGCTCGAAGTTCTTGTCGTCCTGCGCGGGCAGACCGAACGCGCCGCCCTGCGCCGCCTGCTCACGACGGGCGGCAGCGGCCTGCTCCTCGGCCTTGCGCTTCATCGGGTTACCGCTCTTGCGCTTGCCCTTGGCCTGCTTGACCTGCTTCTTCTGCCGGCCGGGGCCACCACCCATGCCCGGCATCCCGGGCATCCCCGGCATGCCACCGCCCTGGGCCATCTTCGACATCATCTTGCGCGCGTCGAAGAACCGCTCCACCAGGTTCTTCACCGCGCTGACCTCGACACCGGAACCCTTGGCGATACGGGCCCGGCGCGAGCCGTTGATGATCGTCGGTTCGGCGCGTTCCTTCGGGGTCATCGACTTGATGATCGCGGCGGTGCGGTCCACGTCGCGCTCGTCGATGTTGTTGATCTGGTCCTTGATCTGCCCCATGCCGGGCAGCATGCCGAGCAGCTTGGAGATGGAGCCCATCTTCCTGACCTGCTCCATCTGGGCCAGGAAGTCGTCGAGCGTGAAGTCCTTGCCCTTGCTGGACGCCAGCTTGGAGGCCATTTTGGCGGCCTCTTCCTGGCTGAAGGTCTTCTCCGCCTGCTCGATCAGGGTGAGCAGGTCGCCCATGTCGAGGATGCGGGACGCCATCCGGTCGGGGTGGAAGGCGTCGAACTCGTCGAGCTTCTCACCGTTCGACGCGAACATGATCTGCTTGCCCGTGACATGGGCGATCGACAGCGCCGCACCACCGCGGGCGTCGCCGTCGAGCTTGGAGAGCACCACGCCGTCGAAGCCGACGCCGTCACGGAAGGCCTCGGCGGTGTTGACCGCGTCCTGGCCGATCATCGCGTCGACGACGAAGAGGATCTCGTCGGGGCTGACGGCGTCGCGGATGTCCGCGGCCTGCTGCATCAGCTCCTGGTCGATGCCGAGGCGGCCGGCGGTGTCGACGACGACGACGTCGTACTGCTTGGACCGGGCGAACTCGATCGAGTCCTTGGCGACCTGGACCGGGTCGCCGACGCCGTTGCCCGGTTCGGGCGCGTACACCGCGACACCGGCGCGGTCGGCGACGACGCTGAGCTGGTTGACGGCGTTGGGGCGCTGGAGGTCACAGGCGACGAGCAGCGGGGAGTGGCCCTGGCCCTTGAGCCAGAGGCCGAGCTTTCCGGCGAGGGTGGTCTTACCGGCACCCTGGAGACCGGCGAGCATGATCACGGTGGGCGCGGTCTTGGCGAACCGCAGCCGCCGGGTCTCGCCGCCGAGGATGGAGACGAGCTCCTCGTTGACGATCTTGACGACCTGCTGGGCCGGGTTCAGCGCCTGGGAGACCTCGGCGCCGCGCGCCCGCTCCTTGACGTTGGCGATGAAGGCGCGGACGACCGGCAGCGCGACGTCCGCTTCGAGCAGGGCGATACGGATCTCGCGAGCCGTGGCGTCGATGTCCGCCTCGGACAAGCGGCCCTTGCCCCTGAGGTTCTTGAAAGTCGCGGCAAGGCGGTCGGAGAGAGTATCGAACACGGCGCTCGTCGGTCCTCAGGGTCGGGGGCAAACAGGATTCGGTACCCCAGGGTATCCGGCTCGGCAGAAACGATGACCCCCTGCCCGGCAAATCCCGGGCGCGGGCCACCCGCGCATGGTTCCCGCGTCACGCCCGGAGCGCGGTCTCCACCGCGTCCGCCACCGCGAGCGCCCGCCCCCCGGGCAGCGGCTTCCCGTCGGTGTCCGTGACGTAGAAGGCGTCCACCGCGTTCGCCCCCAGGGTCGACACATGGGCGCTGCGCACCCGTACCCCGCTCCGCTCCAGCGCCCGGCCGATCCGGTGCAGCAGCCCCGGGGCGTCCTGGGCCCGCACCTCGATCACCGTCGCCAGCCGGGAGCCGGCCGCCGCGACGGTCACCCTGGGCGGCGGGGCCTTCGTCCCGCGGCGGCGCGGGTAGGCGGCCTCGCGCTCGGCGAGCCGGGCCCGGATGTCCAGGGAGCCGTCCAGGGCGCGTACGAGGTCGGCGCGGAGCCGGGCGGCCTGCGGCAGGGAGCCGTACTCGGCCGCGACCCGCCAGCTGAGCAGCAGCACGTCCGCGGGGCCGCCCAGCTGGGTGGGCAGTTCCACGGCGCGCAGGTCGGCGGCGCGCACGGTGAGGCGGTGCAGGGCGAGGACGCCCGCCGCCGCGGGCAGCACACCGGGCCGGTCGGGCAGGGCGATGTGCAGTTCGACGCCGACGGGTTCCGGTTCGCCGTCCTCGTCCGGGGCCCCGGCCTGGGCGCGCAGGGCGAGGACCGGGCCGCCGGTGCGCAGGGCCTCGATCGCGAGGCGTTCCTGTTCGGCGCCGGGTGCGGCGGGTTCCGGTTCCTGGGGGGCCCGACCGGCGAGTTCGGCGGCTACACGTCCCACCAGGTCGCCGACCAGGGAGGCGCGCCAGGAGGACCAGGCGGCGGGCCCGGTGGCGAGCGCGTCGGCCTCGGTGAGCGCGTGCAGGAGTTCCAGGGTGGTGGCGGAGCCGACGGCGGTGGCGACGGAGCGGACGGTCGCCGGGTCGTCGAGGTCGCGCCGGGTGGCGGTCTCGACGAGCAGCAGATGGTGGCGTACGAGGGTGGCGATGATGCCCACGTCGTGCTGGTCGAAGCCGATCCGGGCGGCCGTGTCCCGGGCGATGACCTCACCGGCCACGGAGTGGTCGCCGGGCCAGCCCTTGCCGATGTCGTGCAGCAGCGCGGCGACCAGGAGCAGATCGGGGCGGCCGACGCGGCGGGTGAGGGCGCCGGCCCGGACGGCCGCTTCGACGAGGTGACGGTCGACGGTCCAGGTGTGGACGGGGTTGCGCTGGGGGCGGCAGCGGACGCGTTCCCAGTCCGGGAGCAGCCGGGTGATGAGCCCTTCGGCTTCGAGCGCCTCCCAGACGGGGACGGTGGCCTCGCCGGCGCCGAGGAGGGTGACGAGTTCCTCGCGGGCCTCGGCGGGCCAGGGCACCGGCAGCGGCTGCGCGGCGGTGGCGAGCCGGCGTACGACGTGGCGGGAGAGCGGGAGCTCGGACTGGGCGGCCGCGGCGGCGGCACGCAGCGTCAGGACGGGGTCGCGTTCGGGGCGGGCGGTGCGGGCGAGGACCACTTCGCCGTCGGCCTCGACGACGCCCTCGGCGAGCGGGGTCCGTTCGGCGGCCGCCCTGCCGCCGCCGAGGATCGCGCGCAGCCTGGGGCGCACGGACCGGGCGCGCAGGACCCGGTCGACCTCGCGCCAGGTGACGTCGGTGGCGTACGAGACGGTGCGGGCGGCCTCGTAGACCTGGCGGAGCAGGGCGTCCGCGTCGAGGAGTCCGAGGGCGTCCGCGACCTGGTCCTGTTCCTGGAGGGCGAGGCGGTCGGTGGCGCGGCCGGTGGTGAGGTGGAGGGCGTCCCGGGCGTCGGACAGGACGCGGCGGGCGTCGGCGAGCCCTTCGCGGGGGGCGTCGGCGACCCAGGACGCGGCGACGGCGCGCAGTGCGGTGGCGTCCCGCAGTCCGCCGCGCGCCTCCTTGAGGTCGGGTTCGAGGAGGAACTGCAGCTCGCCCTGGCGTTCGGCGCGTTCGCGGCAGAGTTCGTGGAGTGCGGGCAGGCGCTTGGGGGCCTGGTTGCGCCAGTCGGCGAGGATCGCGGTGCGCATCGCGGCGACGAGCCCGAGGTCCCCGGCGACGGGCCGGGCGTCGAGCAGTCCGAGCTGGACCTTGAGGTCCTCGGCCGCGGTCCTGCGCGCCTCGGCGGGGCTGCGCACCGAGTGGTCGAGGGCGAGGCCGAGGTCCCAGACGGGGTACCAGACCCGGTCGGCGAGGGCGGCGACGGACGCGGGGTCGGTGTTCCCGTCGTGCAGGAGCAGCAGGTCGAGATCGCTGCGCGGGGAGAGCTCCCCGCGTCCGTAGCCGCCGACGGCGACGAGGGCGGCGCCGTGGACGCCGGTCTCCTCGGCCGCGGTGGTGAACAGCGCGGTGAGCCAGCCGTCGGTGAGCGAGGCGAGGGCCGCACGGCGCGCCGGCCCGGACCGCGCCTCCTCCTGGAGAAGGCGCAGCCGGGCCGCCGCGTAGCCGCCGGGTTCCGGGTCTGTGGATCCGGTGGTGGTCTCGGTGCTCGTCACCCGGCTGCCTTTCGTTTCGGGACCATCGGTGTTCCGGGACCGTCGGCCTTCGGGACCGCGGGTCTTCGGAGCCATCGGTGCTTCGGGACCGTCGGGTCTTCGGAACCGCAGATCTGCGGAACCGCAGATCTCGGGACCAGGAGGTCAGAGCGCGTCCGGCCCGCGTTCGCCCGTGCGTACCCGGACCGCGGTCTCGACCGGCACGCTCCAGACCTTGCCGTCACCGATCTTGCCGGTGCGGGCGGCCTTCACGACGACGTCGATGAGCTGTTCGGAGTCCTCGTCCTCGACCAGGACCTCGATCCGGATCTTGGGCACGAGGTCGACGGTGTACTCGGCGCCCCGGTAGACCTCGGTGTGGCCGCGCTGGCGTCCGTATCCGCTGGCCTCGGTGACCGTGAGGCCCTGGACGCCGAAGGCCTGGAGGGCCTCCTTGATCTCGTCCAGCCGGTGTGGCTTCACGACCGCGGTGATGAGCTTCATGCGTCCACCCTCTTCGTCTTCGCTGCTGCCGAGCCGCCCGGTGCGGGGCTCGTGGTGCGCGGGGCCGTGCCGCCGCCCGCTCCGCTGAAGTCGTACGCCGTCTCGGCGTGTTCGACCTGGTCGATGCCGGAGATCTCGTCGTCCTCGGGAACCCGCATCCCGATCGTCCGGTCCAGCAGGAAGGCCAGGATCGCGGAGACGACCAGAGAGTACGCGAGGACGGCGAGGACGCCGACGGCCTGCTTGCCGAGCTGTTCGAGGCCGCCGCCGTAGAAGAGGCCCTTGGCGTCGGACTGGACGCCGCCGGTGGCGAAGAGGCCGACGAGGAGGGAGCCGGCGATGCCGCCGACGAGATGGACGCCGACCACGTCCAGGGAGTCGTCGTAGCCGAAGCGGTACTTCAGCCCGACGGCCATGGCGCAGAGCACACCGGCGATCGCGCCGACCGCGATGGCGCCGAGCGGGCTGACCGCGCCACCCGACGGAGTGATGGCGACGAGCCCGGCGACCGCGCCGGAGGCGGCGCCGAGGGTGGTGAAGGAGCCGTGGCGGAGCTTCTCGTAGCCGAGCCAGGCGAGCATCGCGGCGGCGGTGGCGACCTGGGTGTTGACGAACATCACCGCGCCGACACCGTCGTCGTTGCCGAGCCACGAGCCGGCGTTGAAGCCGAACCAGCCGAACCAGAGCAGCCCGGCGCCGAGCATGACCAGCGGCAGGCTGTGCGGCCGCATCGGGTCCTTCTTGAAGCCGACGCGCCTACCGATGACGAGGATCACTCCGAGTGCCGCCGCACCCGCGTTGATGTGGACGGCCGTGCCGCCCGCGAAGTCGATGACGCCCATCTCGAACAGCCAGCCGCCCGCGCCCCAGACCCAGTGGGCGACGGGGAAGTAGACGACGGTGACCCAGAGCGTGATGAACAGGGCCCACGAGGTGAATTTGACCCGGTCGGCGAGGGCGCCGCTGATCAGGGCCGGGGTGAGCACGGCGAACATCAGCTGGAACACGGCGAACACGTAGACCGGGATCGTGTAGCCGTCCCAGAGCTGGGTGACGCCGATCCCGCTGAGCCCGAGGTAGTCCGAGCTCCAGCCGACGACGGAGCCCAGGTCGGTGCCGAAGGCGAGGCTGAACCCGAAGAGCACCCACAGGACGGTGACGATCCCGAGGCTGATGAAACTCATCATCAGCATGTTGAGGGTGCTCTTGACCCGGACCATGCCTCCGTAGAAGAAGGCCAGGGCCGGGGTCATCAGCATCACCAGGGCGGAGCAGATCAGCATGAACCCGGTGTTGGCGGCAGACAGTGTCGGGGTGTCTGCGGCAAGCGTCGTGATGCCTGGGGGCATCGGCGTCTCCTCGTCGTCGGTGCGGCCGCGTGCGGGCGACAAGAGCGGCACCACGTGCGGGACCACTGGGGAAAAGGTGCGGGCCGGTTATGGGCTAGAGACTCGCCCGGTGCGGTTTCCGCCGATGCCGCACGGTGTTTCACCGTGGTGACGAAGAGGTCCGGTGTGTTACGTCGCCATGAACCGGCGGTGGCGGGACCGGCGTCGGGCCCGTCCCGCAGCGGGGGCCGCATACGGTGCGGTTACGACTCTCCCGCACGGGCACGGCAACGCGAACCGGCCACGCCGACCACCCGCTGACCTGGCAATCGGGGGAGCCGAAGTCGGTCTGTGCGGGGCGGTCGCCGTGGCCGGGGCCGGGGTGCTGCTCAGACCGCTTCGGCGGTCTCCGGCAGCTGCTCGGTGAGGAGGTCGGTGAGCTCGGCGACATCGGGGATGTCCCCGAAGTCCCTGGCGGCGGTGTCGACGGTCTTGCGGAGCCGGGTGTTAACGCGCTCGGAGCGGATCTTCCTGGCGACGCGCAGGGCCTTCTGGGCCAGCACCGTGGACTGTTCGGGCTCGCGCTTGAGGAGGTGGACGGTGGCGAGACCGATCAGGTTGAGCGCGTAGGAGCGCTGGTGCTCGTCGTCGTCGCCGAAGAGCTGGACGGCCTTCTCCATCAGGGGCTCGGCGAGCGAGGCGTACGTGGGGCTGCGGCCCGCCACATAGGCGAGATCGCGGTAGGAGTGGGAGTTCTCGCCGTTGAGCTCGGCCTCCGAGAAGAAGCGGATCCAGTCGGGCTCGGGCTCGCCGTCGATGCCCACGTCGAGGAAGGTGTCCTCGGCCATCCGGACGGCTCGTTTGCACTTGCTGGGCTGGCCCATGTTGGCGTACGCGCGGGCCTCCATCGCATACAGCATGGCCTGGGTGCGCGGGGTGGCGCAGTCCCGGCTGCCGTACTGCGCGAGGTGGATCAGTTCGAGGGCGTCGTCGGGCCGTCCGAGGTGGATCATCTGACGGCTCATGCTGGACAGGACGTACGAGCCCAGCGGTTTGTCACCGGCCTCCTTGGAGGCGTGCAGCGCGAGGACGAAGTACTTCTGCGCGGTGGGCTGGAGGCCGACGTCGTAGCTCATCCAGCCGGCCAGCTCGGCCAGCTCGGCGGCGCACCGGAAGAGCCGCTTGGCGGTGGCCTCCGGCTGCGGTTCCTGGAGCAGGTCGGTGACCTCGTGGAGCTGTCCGACGACGGCCTTGCGGCGCAGTCCGCCCCCGCACTGCGCGTCCCACTGGCGGAACATCGCGGTGGTGGACTCCAGCAGATCGAGCTCGGGGCCGGAGAGTCTGGAGGGGCGGCGGGCCGTCGCCGGGTCCGGCTCGGCGGGGCCGGCGGCGGAGACGGGGACCAGCCAGCGCTGCATGGGCTCGATGAGCGAGGGTCCGGCGGCCAGGGCGAGCGAGGAGCCGAGGAATCCCCGGCGGGCGAGCATCAGGTCGCTGCGGGAGAACTCGCTGAGCAGGGCGACGGTCTGCGGGCCCGCCCAGGGCAGGTCGACGCCGGACACGGACGGCGACTGGTGCGCGGAGCGCAGTCCGAGGTCCTCGATGGCGACGACCGAGCCGAACCGCTCCGAGAAGAGCTCGGAGAGGATGCGCGGGATCGGCTCGCGCGGCTGCTCGCCGTCGAGCCAGCGCCGCACCCGGGAGGTGTCGGTGCTGATGTGGTGGGCGCCCATCTGCCGCGCCCGGCGGTTGACCTGGCGGGCCAGCTCGCCCTTCGACCAGCCGCTTCGCACGAACCATGAGCTCAATTGCCCGTTGGGGCGCTTGCCGGCATTCGAATCGCCTGCGCCGCTGCCACTCACTGGAACGCCCCCATCCGCCGAATACCTGTCGCGCGAACCATTACCAGAATGCCCTGAGCCGATGCCGCCCATGCGGAGGTCGCGCACCATCAAACGTGAAATCGGGTTGCCTCCGGCATACCCACGGGCGCACATACTTCCATGGTTCGTGTACCGACGGTAATCCTACGATCACCCCCCGGGCGAGGGCGCTTACAGAAACGCCACCATTCGCCACCCCTTCGAATGAACGCCACCCCTGTCGGACGCGATTCACTTGACACACGGCGATCCACAAGGGGCGCAGCGATGCGCAACGGGGCGCGCGAAAAAAGGCGCACAACCCCGAATACCACCGGCGCACTCCGGATCACCGACGGCGACGGGGCGTCACGACTCCAGTCCGCGTCGTAACCACCGGCGAGTCGGACCCGTTGGAGGGGGCATGGGCTTCACGATCGGCGGCATCCGCGAGATGCGCACCGGCTCACGGCGCCGCGGCCGTGCGGCCGAGTACACGGCGGTGGCCGAGTGCACGGGACTGTGGGGCTGGGCCGTCGCGCCGGGTGCCCGGGCAGCGGCCGGGCGCTGCTCCTGCGGGCAGCCGGGCTGCCCCTCCCCCGGCGCCCATCCGCTGGACTTCGCCCCCGAGGTCCCCGCCGGCGCCACGCTCGACGCGGCCGCCGACGCCTGGGCCCGGACACCGGGCGCCTCGATGCTGCTGCCGGTCGGGCGCACCTTCGACGTCCTCGATGTCGCCGAGGCGGCCGGGCGCCGGGCCCTGGTGCGGATGGAGCGGATGGGGCTGCCGCTCGGCCCGGTCGCGGTGACCCCGGGCGGGCGGGCGCAGTTCTTCGTGGCCCCGGGCGCCGCCGCCGAGCTCCCGCAACTGCTGTACCGGATGGGCTGGGACGACGCGGGGCTGGACCTGCGGGCGATGGGGCCCGGCTGCCACATCACCGCCCCGCCGTCCGACGAGGGCGGTCTGGGCCCGGTCCGGTGGCTGCGCCCGCCGGAGCTGGACACGGCGACCGCGCCGCCGCAGGCCCGGCTGCTGCTGGGCACGCTGGCGTACAGCTGCCATCGCGCACCGCTCTGCGGCTGATCCCGCTGCCGGACAAGCGGGCCGGGCCCGGCCCCAACCCCTGGGACACCCCCTGACGCCGAGGAGCCCGGCCGCTGCTGTGCAGCACGGCCGGGCTCCTCGTGTACGGCGTACGGGGGTCAGTCCCCGATCAGGGCGTCCACGAACGCCTCCGGCTCGAACGGGGCCAGGTCGTCCGGTCCCTCGCCGAGACCGACGAGCTTCACCGGCACGCCCAGCTCGCGCTGGACGGCGACGACGATGCCGCCCTTGGCGGTGCCGTCCAGCTTGGTGAGCACGATGCCGGTGATGTCCACGACCTCGGCGAACACCCGGGCCTGCACCAGGCCGTTCTGCCCGGTGGTGGCGTCGAGGACGAGCAGCACCTCGTCGAGCGGACCGTGCTTCTCGACGACCCGCTTGACCTTGCCGAGCTCGTCCATCAGCCCGGTCTTCGTGTGCAGCCGTCCGGCGGTGTCGATGAGGACCACATCGGCGCCCTCGGCGATGCCCTCCTTCACCGCGTCGAAGGCGATCGAGGCGGGGTCGCCGCCCTCGGGCCCGCGTACGGTGCGGGCACCGACGCGCTCGCCCCACGTCTGGAGCTGGTCGGCGGCGGCCGCCCGGAAGGTGTCGGCCGCGCCGAGCACGACGCTGCGGCCGTCGGCGACGAGCACCCGGGCCAGCTTGCCGGTGGTGGTGGTCTTGCCGGTTCCGTTGACGCCGACGACCATCACGACGCCGGGGGTGTCGAGGCCGCTCTCCGTCTTGACCGCGCGGTCGAAGTCGGTGCCGAGCAGATTGAGGAGCTCCTCGCGCAGCAGCGCGCGCAGCCCCTCGGGGGTACGGGTGCCGAGCACGCGGACGCGCTCGCGGAGCCGCTCCACCAGTTCCTGGGTGGGCGCGACGCCGACGTCGGCGGTGAGGAGGGTGTCCTCGATCTCCTCCCAGGTGTCCTCGTCGAGGTTGTCGCGGGACAGGAGCGTGAGCAGCCCCTTGCCGAGGGAGTTCTGCGAGCGGGCGAGCCGGGCGCGCAGCCGTACCAGACGGCCGGCGGTGGGCTCGGGCACTTCGAGGGCTGGGGCGGCCGGCGCCTCCGCCTCGACGGCCTCGGGGACCTCCTCGGCGGGGGCCTCGGGAGGGCCGACCTCCTCGATGGTGCGGCGCGGTTCCTCGCGCGGCGTCTCGGCTTCCTCGCCGACATGGGGCTCGGCGGGAGGAGTGATGGTCGGCGTGCTCGACGGTGCCGGGGGCAGCTGCTTCTTCTTGCGGCTGCTGACCACGAGCCCGCTGATCACGCCGACCGCGACCAGGGCGATGACTACAGCAAGGATGACGAATTCCATAACCCACCCAGTATCAGTCACGTCCGCCCGCGGGGGCCGTCCCGAAGGAACCGCCGAGTTTCCCCCCGGCCGTTATGCACCTTTTGGCGGTAAAGGTACGATCCTGCCTGTGGAGACCCGCGGTCTTGATCCCGTCCCCGACAACGAACGCACCGGCCGGGTCCGGACCCTCTTCCCCACCTGGGTCGGCGCGAACCTGACCGTGCTCCTGCTCACCGTCGGCGCCGGGCTCATCGTCTTCAACGGGCTCAATCTCTGGCAGGTGCTCGCGGTCGCGCTCACGGCCTCGGTGATCGGCTTCGGGCTGGTCGGCGTGGTCTCGATCGCGGGCAGACGGGGCGGGGCTCCCGGCATGGCGCTCTCCCGGGCCGTCTTCGGCCAGCGCGGCAATCTGCTGCCCGGTGCGCTGACCTGGGTCGCCCGCTGGGGCTGGGAGACCGTGAACGCGGTCACCGGCACCTACGCGGTGCTCGCCGTGCTGGATCTGCTCCTCGGCGTCACGGGCAGCGACCGGCTGACCCTGGTGACACTGCTCGCCTTCGTGGGCTCCAGCTGCCTGGTGTCGGGACTGGGCCTGGGTGCGCTGCGGGTGTGCTGCACCTGGTCGGCGTACCTCTTCGGTGGCGTCAGCGTGCTCGTACTGGTCCATCTGATCGGCGCGACCGACTGGCGGGAGGTACTGGGCCGGCCGGCCGGACCGGTGACGATGATGATCGCCGGGGTCGGCACCCTGGCGGCGGGCGGTCTCAGCTGGGCCCCGTCCGGCCCCGACTTCGCCCGCTATCTGCCGCACACGGCGTCCGGCCGGGCGATGATCGGGGCGACCGTGGGCGGCGCCGGGATCGTGTACGTACCGATGGTGCTGATGGGGGCCGTGATGGCGGTCGCCGAGCCGGGTCTGGCCGTCACCCGCGACCCGGTCGCGTTCATCGGCCCACTGCTGCCCGGCTGGCTCTCGGTGCCGTATCTCCTGTTCGCCGTGGTCGGCATGGTGCTGATCAACGCGATGTCGCTGTACTCGGCCGGATTCACCGCGCAGACGCTGGGATTCACGATTCCCCGCACCTGGGCGGTCGGCGTGAACGCCGCCATCAGCCTGCTCCTGGGCGCGACCCTGATGCTCACGGCCACGGGCTTCCTGGACTCCTTCGTCTCCTTCCTGACGCTGCTCGCCGTGACGTTCTCCGCATGGATCGGGGTCTTCGGCGTGGATCTGCTGCGGGGCCGTACGTACGATCCCGCGGCACTCCTGGACACCACGCCGGCCGGCGCCTACTGGTACACCGGGGGCTTCGCCGTGCCGGCCGTGGCCGCATGGGCGACGGGGCTGGTGACGGGCCTGCTCTTCACCGGCGTGCGGTGGTTCCAGGGGCCGCTCGCCACCACCTGGATCGGGCGCCAGGGGCTGGGCTGGGCGGCCACCATCACCGTCTCCGCCACCCTGTACGCGGTCCTGCCGCGCCACGCCGGACGGGCCGGGCGCGAACGCGACGGACCGGACGGCGGCACACCCCTACACTTCTGACGCTGCGTCAGCTACTGTCCCGCCTCGCCGTGCCCGCCGACGATGGGGACAAGTCTCATGGCCTTCACTGTGGTCCGGTTCAATCTGGTCGATCCCGATGCCACCCCCGAGTCGCTCTCGGCCCGCTACCGCGCCGCGCTGGAGATGGCCGCGTACGCCGACGAGCACGCCGTCGACACCGTGCAGACCGAGGAGCACCACGGTGCCGCCAACTCCTGGCTGCCCTCGCCCTTCGTCTTCGCCGGTTCGGTCTTCGGCGCCACCCGCCGGATCGCGGTCACCGTCTCGGCGATCATCGGCCCGCTGCACGACCCGCTGCGGCTGGCCGAGGACATCGCGGTACTGGACCTGCTCGGCGCCGGCCGGCTGGTCACGGTGGCGGGGATCGGCTACCGGCCCGAGGAGTACGAACGGGCGGGGGTCGAATGGGGCAGGCGCGGCAGGCTCCAGGACGAGCTGCTGGAGACGCTGCTGCTGGCCTGGACCGGCGAGCCCTTCCCGTACCGGGGCCGTACGGTCAGGGTCACGCCGCGTCCGTACACCCGGCCGCATCCGCTGCTGCTGGTGGGCGGCAGTTCGCGGGCGGCGGCTCGGCGGGCGGCCCGGCTCGGACTGCCGTTCTTCCCGAGCGCGCATCTGCCGGAGATCGAGGCGTACTACCAGGAGCTGCGCGCCGGGTTCGGGACAGACGGCTTCTGCATGATGCCCGCCGCCGAGACACCGCTGCTGCATGTGTCCGAGGACCCGGACCGGACCTGGGCCGAGTACGGCGAGTACTTCCTGCACGAGGCGCGTACGTATGCCTCCTGGCAGTCCAAGGACATCCGCTCCGCCGTGCGTTCGTCGGCGACGACGGTGACGGAGCTGCGGGCCGAGGGGGTCTACCGGGTCGTCACGCCCGACGAGTGCGCCGCGTCGGCCGCGGAGCTGGACAGCCTGGTGCTGCATCCGCTGTGCGGCGGGATGCCGGTCGAGGAGGGGTGGCGCAGTCTGCGGCTGTTCTGCGACGCGATCGCGCGCTGACCCCGGACGGCAGGGCCCGGGGTCAGCCCATCTCCTCCAGCGCCTTGCCCTTGGTCTCCTTCACGAACTTGAGCACGAAGGGGATCGAGAGCGTGGCGAAGCAGGCGTAGATGATGTACGTGCCCGACAGGTTCCAGTCGGCCAGGCTCGGGAAGCTCGCGGTGATCGCCCAGTTGGCGATCCACTGCGCGGACGCGGCGACGCCCAGCGCGGCGGCGCGGATCTTGTTGGGGAACATCTCGCCGAGGAAGACCCAGACGACGACACCCCACGACAGGGCGAAGAAGAGCACGAACACATGGGCCGCGATCAGCGCCACCGCGCCCTGGGGGCTGGGCAGTTTGCCGTCTACCAGATCGGCGGAGAAGGCCCAGGCCTCGCAGGCCAGGGCGACGGCCATGCCGGTGGAGCCCGCCAGCGCGAGCGGCCTGCGGCCCACCCGGTCCACCAGCACCATCGCGATGACCGTACCGATGATGTTGATGATGGAGGTGGTGAACGAGTAGAAGAACGAGTCGGTCGGATCGATGCCGACGGACTGCCAGAGTGTCGCCGAGTAGTAGAACGCCACGTTGATGCCGACGAGTTGCTGGAAGACCGAGAGACCGATGCCGACCCAGACGATCGGCAGGAAGCCGAAGCGGCTGCCGAGCAGGTCCGTGAACCTGGACTTGTGCTCGCGGTGCATGGCGGTCTCGATCTCGTTCACCCGGGCGTCGAGGTCGACGTTCTTGCCCTCGACCTCCTCCAGGATCTTCCGGGCCCGGTCCTTCTTGCCGACCGAGATCAGGAACCGCGGGGACTCGGGGATCGCGAGGGACAGCAGCCCGTACAGCAGGGCCGGGACGACCATGACGCCGAGCATCCACTGCCAGGCTTCCAGCCCGCCGATCCTGCCGCGCTGGTCACCGTCGGCCAGTTGCAGAATGCCGTAGTTGACCAGCTGGGAGATGGCGATGCCGACGACGATCGCCGCCTGCTGGAAGGAGCCGAGCCGGCCCCGGTAGGCGGGCGGCGAGACCTCCGCGATGTACGCCGGGCCGATCACCGAGGCCATGCCGATGGCGAAGCCGCCGATGATGCGCCACATCGCCAGGTCCCAGAGGGCGAACGGGAGCGCGGAGCCGACGGCGCTGATGCTGAAGAGCACGGACGCGATCTGCATGCAGCGGATCCGGCCGATGCGGTCGGCGATGCGCCCCGCGGTGGCCGCACCGATCGCACAGCCGATCAGGGCGATGGCGATGACCTGGGCGAGTGTTCCCGAGCCGATGTCGTAGCGGCTGCGGATCGCCTCGACGGCGCCGTTGATGACGGAGCTGTCGTAGCCGAACAGGAAGCCGCCCATCGCAGCGGCCGCGGTGATGAAGATGACATGGCCGAGGTGGTCCGGATGGGCCGCTCGGGCTCCGGACGCCGGTCCCTGCGAGGTGCTGGTCACATGAACTCCTGATGCCTGGCCGCGTCGTCAGGTGGGGACGGACCCTTCCAAGTGGCACACAACTTCCCGGCTGCCACCACTTGAGTGGACCGGCCCGGGGAGCACTCGGTGAGCAGGGCTCAGCGCAGCCGCTGGCTGATCACCTTCGAGACGCCGTCGCCCTGCATCGAGACGCCGTACAGCGCGTCGGCGACCTCCATCGTCCGCTTCTGGTGCGTGATCACGATGAGCTGCGAGCTCTCCTGGAGCTCCTCCATGATCCGGATCAGCCGCTGGAGGTTGGTGTCGTCGAGCGCCGCCTCGACCTCGTCCATCACATAGAACGGGCTCGGCCGGGCCTTGAAGATGGAGACCAGCAACGCCACCGCCGTGAGCGAGCGCTCGCCGCCGGACAGCAGCGAGAGGCGCTTGACCTTCTTGCCGGGCGGCCTCGCCTCGACGTCCACACCGGTGGCGAGCATGTTGTCCGGGTCGGTCAGGACGAGCCGGCCCTCGCCGCCCGGGAAGAGCCGTGAGAAGACGCCCTCGAACTCGCGGGCCGTGTCCCGGTACGCCTCCGTGAACACCTGCTCGACCCGCTCGTCGACCTCCTTGATGACCTGTATCAGATCGGCCCGGGTCTTCTTGAGGTCTTCGAGCTGCTCGGAGAGGAACTTGTGCCGGTCCTCCAGCGCCGAGAACTCCTCAAGGGCGAGCGGATTCACCTTCCCGAGTTGCTGGTACGCCCGTTCGGCCGACTTCAGCCGCTTCTCCTGCTCGGCCCGGTCGAACGGCTTCGGCCGGTTGCGCGGATGCTCCGGGTCCTGCGGCAGTTCCTCCCCCTCGGCGGCGGGCGACGGCGGTACGAGCTGGTCGGGGCCGTACTCGGCGGCCAGCCCGGCCGGCTCGACGCCCAGCTCCTCCAGCGCCTTCGCCTCCAGTTGCTCTATCCGCAGCCGCTTCTCGGCGCCGAGCACCTCGCCGCGGTGGACGGAGTCGGTGAGCTTGTCCAGCTCGCCCTTGAGGTCGCGGCCCCGGCCGCGCTCGGCCGCCAGCTCCCGCTCCCGCTCCGCCTTGGCCGCCTCGGCCACGAGGCGCTCCTGCCCGGCCCGTACGACGGACACCTCGACGTGCGCGAGCAGCTGACGGGCGCCGGACTCGACGGCGGAGGCGACGGCCGCCTCGTGCCGCAGCCGGGCCCGGCGCCGCTCGGCGCGGGCACGGGCCTCCCGCTCGGCGCGGGCGCTCCGGTCGAGGGAGTCGGCACGGCCGGCCAGCGCCTTGACCCGCTCCTCGTGGGTACGTGCCTGGAGACGGGCCTCCATCTCGGTCTGGCGGGCGTTGGCACCGTCGGCGGCGAGCCGGTCCCGTACGGAGGTGTCCGGCTCCTCCTCTACCGGCATCTCCTCGGCGACGAGCAGCCGCTCGGCCAGCTCCTCGGCCTCCTCCGTCGCCCGCTCCAGCGCCTCCTGGGCACGGGCGGCCGACGCGGTCATCCGCTCGGCCTCGCCCGCCGCACCACGGGCCTGCCCGGCCAGCCGCCCCAGCTGCTGGGACACCCCGGACTTCTCCCGCTCGGCGGCCCGGCGCCGCTCCCCCAGCTCCTCGACCAGCGCGGCACCGGCCCGGCGCCGCTCCCCCGCGATCCGCTGCGCCTCGGTCAGTTCGGCGCACCGCACGGCCAGTTCCTCCAGCTGGGCCGCCGCCTCGTCGACCGAGGCCTGCACTTCGAGCAGGCTCGGCGCCCCGGCGGAACCGCCGTGCGCGAAGTGCGCCGAGAGGATGTCCCCCTCGGCCGTCACGGCCGTCAGTTCCGGGTGTACGGCGACGAGGTCCTCGGCGTCCTCCAGGGTGCCGACCACCACCATGTCCCGCACCAGCCTGCGCACGGCGCCCATCAGTTCGACGGGCCCTCGGACAAGGTCGGCCACGGCGGGCGCCCCGCCCACGGCAACGGTCGCGACCTGAGCTCCGAGGGGTGCCCCGTCCACCCCACCGGGCCCCTGCACCTGCCCAGGCACATGCACAACAGCAGCCCCACCGGAACCGCCAAAACCACCGGCACCGCCGACAGCGCCGGCGCCAGAACCACTGGCACCATCAGGACCACCGGCACCGCCAGCACCACCGCCGGCGCCAGAGCCGGCGCCAGAACCACCAGCACCGCCAAGACCACCGGCACCACCCGCAGCACTGGTACCACCGGAGTCGTCCGCACCGCCGACACCGCCGACACCGCAGGCACCACCAAATTCGCCGGCACCACCGACCCCAGCCGCCCCACCAGCGTCGCCGTCACCAGGGGCACCCCCCTGATCAGGGACCCCGGCGCGCACCCCGCCCAGCAGCAGCGCGGCCCGCCCCGCGTCCTGCTTGCGCAGCAGCCGGATCGCTTCCGCCGCCGTGGCCGGGTCCGTCACCGCGACCGCGTCCGCCGCCGCGCCCAGCGCCGCCGCCACCGCCACCTCGTGCCCCGGCGTCACCGTCAGGAGCTCCGCCGCCGGACCGAGCAGCCCCGACAGCCGGTCCTGCGCCCCCAGCAGCGCGCCCGTGCCGTCCTTGCGGCGCAGGCCGAGGGCCAGCGCCTCGTGGCGGGCGGCCACCGCCGCCCGCTTCCGTTCCGCGGCGGTGGCCGCCTCCCGGGCCGCGGAGTGCGCCGCCTCCGCCTCGGCGAGTGCCTGCCTGGCGGCGTCGTGCTGCTCACCGAGCTCCTGATCACCGGCGTCCAGGCCCTCGACCTCGGCCTTGAGCTGCTCGTACTCCTCCTGGGCGGCGACCGCCCGCTCCTGCGCCTCGTCCCGGGAGGCGGCCAGCCGGTCGATCTCGGCCTGGGCCGAACCGGCGCGGCTGCGGGCCGCGTTGACCTGGCCGGTCAACCGGGCGAGTCCCTCTCGGCGGTCCGCGATGGCGCGGGCGGCGTCCTTGAGCCTGCGTTCCTCGGCCGCCAACTCCCGTTCCAGCTCGGCGCGGTGGGCCGCGGTGTCCTCCAGCGCGTGTTCCGCCGCCTCCAGCGCGGCCGTCAGCTCCGCCTCCTGTTCGCGGATCCGGGCCGCCTCCCGCTCCATGTCCTCGGGGTCGCGCCCGCGCCGTTCCTCCTCCACAGGGGCCGAGGCGCTCTTCACCCGGGCGCCTGCCAGCGAGATCGTGCCGCGCACCCGCTCGGCCAGCTGGGACAGCTCGTGCCAGGTCTGCTGGGCCCGCTGGAGCCGCGGCGTCAGCCGCCGTACCTCGCCCTCCAGCTCCGCCTCACGGGCCAGGGCCGCCCCGAGTTCCGCCTCCGCGGCCTCCCGGCGCTGCTTGAGCGCCGCCTCGTCGGCGATCTCGCTGCGCAGCGCCGTGCGCAGCCGCACCAGGTCGTCGGCGAGCAGCCGCAGCTTGGCATCGCGCAGATCGGCCTGGATGACGGCGGCCCGGCGCGCCACGGCGGCCTGCCGGCCGAGCGGTTTCAGCTGCCGCCGCAGTTCGTCGGTGAGGTCCTGTACGCGGGCGAGGTTGGCGCCCATCGCGTCCAGCTTCCGCAGCGCCTTCTCCTTGCGCTTGCGGTGCTTGAGCACACCCGCGGCTTCCTCGATGAAGGCGCGGCGGCCCATCGGGTCGGCGTGGAGCACGGAGTCCAGCTGGCCCTGGCCGACGATGACGTGCATCTCGCGGCCGATGCCGGAGTCCGAGAGGAGTTCCTGGATGTCCAGGAGCCGGCAGGTGTCGCCATTGATCTGGTACTCGCTGCCGCCATTGCGGAACATGATCCGAGTGATCGTCACTTCGGCGTACTCGATGGGCAGTGCGCCGTCGGAATTGTCGATGGTCAGCGACACTTCGGCCCTGCCGAGCGGCGGACGCCCGGTGGTGCCGGCGAAGATGACGTCCTCCATCTTCCCGCCGCGCAGGGATTTGGCGCCCTGTTCCCCCATGACCCAGGAGAGCGCGTCCACCACATTGGACTTGCCGGACCCATTGGGGCCGACGACACAGGTGATGCCGGGTTCGAACCGCAGCGTCGTGGCGGAGGCGAACGATTTGAAACCACGCAGGGTCAGGGCCTTGAGGTGCACGCCGCCGGACTCTACCTTTCGCTCTCGGTTTCGCTGATGAAGGTGCAGGGCACATCAGACGGTAAGGGAAGGGGTGTACGCCGGGGGCGGGTCCCGCACAGCTTCCGCGGAAATGGGATCCGGAAGATCCGGGGATCCGAACGGGAAAAGAAAGAAGGGACGCCGAAGCGCCCCTTGGTAAATCTTGTGCGGTGTTACGCCCGGGCCCTGTCGGGCCTGAGCGGTGATACCTGCGTATTGCTGGTGCAGCTGCGCATGACGGATCAAGGACATGTCACGAAGGTGACAGATCAAGAGCAGTGATCTTCAATGATCCGGCGACGATCCGGGTGATGATCTCGGACGGCTGACGCGTGTGGCCCGACCGGCCCCTGGGGGCCATCGGTCAGGTCAGCGCCGGCTCCGCCTGAGGTACGTCGATGTCGATGCTGTCGAGCAGCGACTCTTGGTGCTGGGCGGCGGCGTTCAGCGCGTCGTTCTCGTCCTGAATCCGTACGAGCTCGGATTCCAGGTCCTGGACGCGCTGCTGGAGCCGTCGCATCTCGGCGAGGAGTCGCGGGTCGGAACCGCCGACGTAACCGAGAAGCGCCTTTGCCATGATGGATGGTCCTCCACACTGAGTGACCGACCGATGCGGTGTGGGTCGTGAGGGAATCGCACCCGCGGTGCTCGGCAGTGCTCTGTAGTCACTGCTGTTCTGCTGCCAAACAGCTCTGCCAAACAGCTAAGGTGCGCGGGGATTTCAGCGTCTCACCAAAAAGTTTGACGGTCAACACGATCACACCCTGTAGAGGCAGGCAGCCCGGGGGCGCGCGGCTCGGCGATCATGCGGCGCGACTCTCCTGCGGGGGCCCTGCCGGGCGTGGAGATCATCCTTACTGCCGCAGCCTGGCACGGTATCCGAATCTTGGCAACCACCCGGACATTCCGCAGGTCATTTCATGTGTACGCAGATGAGCGCCCCGCTTGGTAACCGCTTGCCGCACTTCGAACACGGTCCGAACACGACCGGCTTCGCACCCCCGGAACGGACTCGGATCAGCGGATCGCGAAGCCCTCGTAACCGCCGCGCGGGGTGTCCCATATCTCAGTGACTCCGTCCACGCGGCCGGGTGTGTCGTCCGAGCGCAGCCAATCCAGCAGCCGGTGGCAATTCTCGCTCCGCCCCTCGGCCACGACCTGCACCCGGCCGTCGTCGAGATTCAGGGCGAAGCCGGTGAGACCACCGATCTCCAGGGCGTTCGCCCTGGTGAACCAGCGGAATCCGACCTGCTGCACTCGGCCGCGCACCCATGCGGTGAGTCGTACGTCTTCGTTCATGCCCGAACGCTAACCGCCCGATTGCCCTCCGGGCACGTCCCGCCGCGGGGCCATGGCGTACAGTCCCGACGCAATGGGCTCACTCGAACGGGTGACACGCGTTGGCGCCGGAAGCGGCGTCCAGATCGTCGGAAGGGCTCGGTAGATGGGACGCCATCGACGCTCCGCCACAACCGCCGCCGCCGAGGAGCAGGCGGGGGGTGCGGAACACAGGCGGGGCGGGCACCGCAGGAAGCGGTCCACCGCTCCGGTCCGTACCGGGCTGGTGGGCGTCTCCGCGGCCCTGGCCGTGGGAGCCGCGGCGATGAGCTCCGGCCCGCTGTCCGGCGGCGACACCTACACCGTGGGCGGTGGCGGCTCCGACCGGGTGCGCACCGAGGGCTCCCCGGATCTGCTGGGCCAGGGCGGCTCCTCCGCCGCCCCGGCAGACCGCGGCACCGCGTCCGACCCGGCCGGCCGTGGCGCCGGCCGGACCGGGGGCCCGGCCACGTCCCGGTCCCCCACCGGATCCCCGTCTTCCGCTTCCTCCTCGAAGGCGTCCGCGCCGACCGAGCGGACGGAACCTTCCCGGTCCGCGTCGTCGAAGGCCCCTTCGGCCGACACCGGGAAGAGCAGCGCTCCCGCCGCCGAGAAGTCGTCGGCCGCGCCGAAGACCTCCGCTCCCGCGGCCCGCAGCGCCGCGGCCCCGGCCGACTCCGCCGCCCAGTCCGCGGTGCTCGCCCTGGTCAACCAGGAGCGCGCGAAGGTCGGCTGCAGCCCGCTGACCGCCAGTTCCTCGCTCGCCTCGCTCGCCCAGGACTTCAGCGAGGACATGGCCGCCCGCGGCTTCTTCGACCACACCGACCCCGACGGCCGCAGCCCGTGGGACCGCGCCTCCAAGGCCGGCATACCGGGCCTCGCCGGCGAGAACATAGCCCGCGGCCAGGCGAACGCCCAGGCCGTGATGGAGTCCTGGATGAACAGCGACGGCCACCGGGCGAACATCCTGAACTGCGACTACAAGACCCTCGGCGTCGGTGTGCACCGCGGCCCCGGCGGCCCCTGGTGGACCCAGGACTTCGGCTTTTGAGATTTCCGCAGGTCAGCGGCCTATGAGTCTTCCTGGGCCGTCTCAGGGCCGTCATCGGTAGCCGAGGTGGCCCAGACTGCATCAACGGCGGCCCGCGTACGGGTCTCGCTCGACGGCATCAGGTGCGTGTAAGTCCGCAGCGTGAAGCCAGGGTCATGGTGTCCCAGGTATTCGCTCAGGGCCTTGATGCTCTCCCCCGCGTCCAAGAGCACGGAGGCGTAGAAGTGTCGCAACGCGTGCATCCCGTTGTCCCGCCCCGTGGCCACACCCGCAGCGCGTAGGGCAGGACGCCACTGTCGATCGTTGAAGCGGTTGCGGTTCAGAGAGAGGCCCTCAGGGCTCCGGAAGATCAGCGCCGCAGTAACGGGTGGACCGTCCAACGTCTTCCAGGGCAAGGTCACATCCGCAGCAGGCAAGCGTGTCAGATGGCCGGCCAACGCGAAGGCGATGGACTCGGGCAGAGGGACGTCCCGTTCCTTGCCCCCTTTGGGCGGAGCGAACACAGGCCGGTTGCGGAGCAACTTCACTTGCCGGACCACGTGCACGACGCCTCCGAGGAAATCCACGTCCTCGACTGCGAGACCGAACACCTCACCCTGACGAAGGCCGCATCCGGCCGCAGGGTCTACCAAGGCTCGGTATCGCTCCGGCAGAGCAGTGCGAACAGCCTTGACGCGGTCAGCGGGCCATGGCTTGACCTTGCGCGGATCGAGGCGGGGAGCCTTGACCGACCGTGCGCTGCATGGGTTCGCACGGATGACACGGTCCTCGACTGCGGCCGTGAAGACCGTCGAGACGTGCGCGAAAATCCCGCGCCGGTAGGCGGCAGACAGGCCCGCGTCCTCCAAGATCCGCATCCAGAGGCGCAGGTGCGTCGGGTTGAACGAGCCAATGGGCCGCTTTCCAATGTGTGGGAGGACATGCAGTCGTAGCCGCATCTCGACAGACTCACGAGTCGCGGGGTCCGTCATCTGTGTCGTCATCCACTTCGTTGCGTACTGCTCGAAGGTGACCTTGCCTGCCTCGGGCGCGATGTAGTCGCCTCGGGACATGTCAGCCTCAATGTTGGACAGCCATGTCTCAGCCCTGCGCTTCTGCTTGTCCGGGAAGCTCTTCGACTTCTCGGTGCCATCGGGGCCGACGTAACGAGCCCGGTAGCGCATGCCGACGCCGTGACGGTCAGTCTTGACCTTGATCAGCTTGCCGTCCGCAGCGGGCTCCGTCTTGAACCAGCGGTCTTGGATGTGTCCGGCCATCAGGCAGCTTCCTTGTCCATGAGAGAGACGACCCAGACGCGGACGTCTTCGGGGTCGAAGCGGAGGTGCCGGCCGACGCGGAAGCCGCGGGGCCCGGTGTCCTTGCGGCGCCACTGGTAGACCGTCTCGACCGGGACGCCGAGGAGATCAGCCAGGTCGACCGGCGTCAGGAAGCGCTCAGGAAGCGGTCGCTTCATCCCCACTCCCCCGTGGTGTCGAGTGCTTCGAGTTCGGCGTGTGCTTCGCGGGCGGTTTCGCGGTTGGTGTGGATGTCGCGGGCGATGGTGGCGGCGAGCCAGGATTCGCCGGGGGTGTGGCCGTGTCCGGCGTAGGTCCAGTGGGCGAGGGTCAGCGTGGAGCCCTCCGGGGCGTCGTCGGGGTCGGGTAGGCCGCGTTCGCGGCGTTCCTGGCGTGCGCGGTAGTCGGCGCGGACCTGTCGGAGTGCGCCGAGGGTGGTGGAGTAGGCGCGGGATTTGGTGGAGAAGTGGCCGCGGAAGCCGAGCATGTGGGCCCACTGCCAGAGCTTGCGGTCGGGGTACGCCTCATCCAGGTCGAAGCAGGCTTCGATCAAGCGTCGGGCCTGGGCGGGCAGGTCGGTGAGCTTGTCGAGTTCGGCGAGCTCTCCGATGCGGCGGTCGACGGTGCCGGTGGTCTCGGCGGCCTTGGTCGCGTACTTGGCCACGTAGGAGGCCACGGCCTGTTCGGTCAGGTCGTCGTTCGCGCTGTCCGCGCCGATCGGGCGGACGTCCACCTGTGCACCCCAGCGCAGTTCCCGTTCCGGGTGGTCGCCCGAGGCCGGGACGGACACGCTGACGCGGGCGGCAGCCGCCTGGATCGCGTCCGTCAGCAGGGTCATGCTGGCCCAGGCCGGGGGTGCGGTGTCCGGCCCGTCGGGGCCGTCAAGGCGGACGATGGCGTGGAAGTGGACCGCGCCGCGCTTCTGGAACTCCGCAACCTTCCCGAACGAGACCCGGCACACCTCGGAAGCCGCCTTCTGAGAAAGGCCAGCGCGGGCAGCGATCTCACGGCGCAGGTAGATCGTGAAGCGCCGCCACAAGTCCCCGGCGTGGTTGTTCCACAGCACCGCACCCGCGTAGTCGTAGGCGGCCGGGTTCAGGGCCGAGCCCAGGAGCGGGGAGGTTTCGGGGTGGTCGGTGCCGCACCGGCAGACACCCTTGGTGGGCCGGTTGTGGACCGGGCCGAACGAGGGGGCCGTCAGGGTCGCGAACACCTTGGGGTGCGTGCGCACCGTGAGAGGGGTGCCCTTGCTCGTATCGCCGGTCAGTCCGGCGCGGATCAGATGGAAGGTGTCCCCCGCATACGTCCAGGCGCAGGAGGGGCACCGGGAAGCGCGGCGGTTCCCGCAGGCCACACGCAACCGGCCACCGGGTTCGCCCTGGGTGCTGTAGGAGTAGAGCACCTGCCCCGACTTGGTATCGCGGGTGGTGGTCATGCCCTCCAGATGGATGGGGTCGGAGCAGCCGCCGGTACGGCGCACCTGTTCCTGCCAGCGGTCGAAGCCGGGGGCGTTGGCGACGCGTAAGAGGTCGGCCAGGGTCAGCGGGTCGGTGCCCACGGCCGCAGCACTGTTCGCCACGGCCGCAGGCTCAACGGGGAAGACCGTCACCGGTGGTCCTCCCGCGGGTAGCCGTGTCCCAGAGGCGGATAGAACCCGCACACCTTGGCGTCTTCCTCGGCGAAGTGCGCGTCATCGACCACGGCGAAGAACTGAGTGTGGGGCCGTACGTCGTGGTCGTCGAGCCACATGCCGATCTGCTCGGCGCGCTTCTCGTCGGCCACCTCAGCCGCGTGCAAGGCGTCGTCGAAGAAGCTCACGCGGCCACCGCCACGGGGCGGGAGACCAGGGCGGCCAAGCGCTCGGTGTAGATGTCGAGGCGGGCGCGCGTCCGGGCGCTGACCGTGGCGTGCACGACGGAGCGGGCGGTGTGCTCCTCCATCCCGGCACCACCGCAGGCCCGGCAGAACACGGACAGGCAGTCGTCCTCTCCCGCCCATCCGGACCCGGCGCACTCCGAGCAGTCCGCCCACGGGCGAGAGGTCAGGTACCCCAGGCACTCGGCCGGATCGGCGCAACGCGACTCCGCGCACACCGGGCAGGCCCGACCCGACACTGAACGACGCAGAACCGCAGCAGAAGCAGGCATGATGGGAGTCCCTTCATGGGGGCGAGAGCGGCGATCTGACTTGGCGGTTGGGCGCCGCTCTCTGCTACGCAAGAAGGGGGTTAACCCTCTTGCTCAACTTGTAGGTACAAGCTTGGAGTGTGACTCGATCGACGTCAAGCGATTCACCGCAACATGTACCAACAAGTTGAGCGAGTGCGTCATGATGGAGGCATGAGTAAGCAGCCGAAGTATCAACAAGTGGCCGACGTCCTGCGCCGAGAGATCGACAGGGGCACCTACGGACCCGGCGCGCGGCTGCCCTCGGAAGCCGAGTTGGCGACCCGTTTCGACGCCTCACGAAACACGGTCCGCTCAGGCCTCAACCTGCTCGTGAGCCAAGGCCTCATCTCGTCCAGCCAGGGCCTTGGGTACGAGGTGCAGAAGCACGAGGTCTTCGAGCTGAACGCTTCCCGTTTCGAGAATCTGAACTTCCCCCAGAACGGCGACGCGTATTCGACGGATGTGACGAGTGCCGGCCGCCACCCGCATCAGACCTTTCGCGTGGAGGTGACAACTACCCCGGAGTACATCGCCCACCGGCTGAAGGTAGAGGCGGGAGCCCGCTCCGTTCTGCGGTTCTGCCATCGGTTCGTTGACGAGGTGCCTTGGTCGACCCAGGCGACCCACTACCCGGACTGGCTGATCCAGTTGGCCCCGCGGCTGACCGAGCCGGGCGACATCGCAGAGGGAACCACGCGGTACCTCGTGAGTCTCGGTATTGAGCAGGTGGGCTACGCCGACGAGGTTGCAACGCGGATGCCCACGCCGGAGGAGGCCCGCGTCCTGGAGATCGGCGCCGGGGTGCCTGTTCTTCTCTGGACCCGCACGGGTTACTCGACAGAGCGGCCCATCAGGTGCACGGTCACGACCTTCCGGGGCGACCTGAACCGCATGAACTATGAGATTGGCGACCTTTCCGCCCGAGACGAGAACGAAGCCCAGTGAAGATCACGAGCGCTGCCCCGGCCGACCTTGAACAGCTGCTGTCCTTTCGCGTAGAGGCAGCATCTTGGATCGGCAAGATCGGCAGCGACCAGTGGAGCCGCCCCTACCCGGCGGACCGCCTGCTAGCGACGATCGAAGCTGGGACGGTCTTCATGCTGAGGGATGGGGGGAGGACCGCCGGAACGATCACTCTTACCGCAGAGGCAGAAGACGGGTTGTGGTCGGAGGCAGAGCTAAGAGAGCCCTCGATGTTCATCAACAAACTGACTGTTGCGCGGGAGTACGCGGGGCAGAACCTTGGCGGCAGGCTCTTGGACTGGGCGAGTGATCGCGCTTACCGAGCCTCCGCTAAGTGGCTCCGCCTTGACGCTTGGACGACCAACACACGCCTCCAGCGGTATTACCTGGATCAAGACTTTGAGCATGTCAGGACCGTTCTCGAAGGCGGCGCCGTCAATGGCGGCCCGCGAGTCTCCGGCTGGCTTGCCCAGCGTCCCACCCGGCTAGCCGAGCACGGCTTCACCGACGAGGCCCCCAGTCCTGAACTGTTGCCCGCCTGAGCAGTTACAGGTTTCTCTACCTCATCAAGGCACCCGGCTGCGCTCCGCTCCGCCGGGCGCGCTTCCCGGCTCTGGCTGCGCCCGCGCTCCTGCCTGCGGCCCGCTCGGCGCTGCCGCCGCCGACGCGCGCCCGCTGTGTAGGCCCGTGGGGCATGAGACGAGAACCAAGCCCGCGGCTTCACGACGATGCCTCCGGCGGGGGCGCAAAGACCCCGGGATGGATGGGGCGCCGTTCGCGAGTGCCGGCCGGAACGTGGCGAGCGTCGTGGTGCTCCCATCCCGACCACCTCCGACCCAGGCAAAGCCGAGCAGTCACGGCCCAGGGCGTCAAGGTCGTTCGTACAGTGGCGCGCTCCACCTTGACGCCCTGAACCGCGACCGCTCCACGGTGTGTGGGTCGGAGGCGGACGGGATGGGAGCTGGGGTGAGTGGTGGGATGAGGTGGGTGGGAATGCTGAGCGGACAGCCAAAGAGCACCCTCTTCGGGCCGTCTCCGGGCCGTGAAAGGGTGCTCAGGGGTGACCAACGCTGACAACCGATGACGGCTCAATCCCAGGTCACAGCGTTGATCGCTCACATGACCGCAGGTCGAAGACCCAGCAGGTCACTTCTTCGGCTTCTGACCGGTCCACCCGCACAGCGCTCACTCGCAGAAAGCGCAATCCTGCGGTGAGCGCTGTGCGGGCGTACGCTGCTCGGTATGGACGAGAACACCCGTCTGGACGCGCTCGCCTTCGACGTGTTCTCCAGACAGTGCCCCTCACGCGCCACGCTGGAGCACGCCACCGGACGCTGGGGCAGCCTGACGCTGGGAGCGCTGTACGAGGGCGGCTTCCGGTTCAACGAACTCCGCCGCCGGGTCGACGGGGTCAGCGAGAAGATGCTCTCCCAGACGCTCCAGGCCCTGGAACGGGACGGCCTGGTGCACCGCGAGGCCCGGCCGACCAATCCGCCGCGCGTCGACTACGAGCTGACACCCCTGGGCCGGCAGGTGGCCGAGCGGCTGCTGGCGCTGATCGAGCTCGTCGAGGGCCGGATGCCCGAGGTGCTCGCGGCCCGTACCCACTACGACGAGGCGCACCCCGGCCGTTAGGCGGTCGTGCGCGGCGGCCGCTGGCAGCGCGGGCAGAAGTAGCTGGAGCGGTTCATCCAGGGGCGGCGGCGCATCGGGGTGCCGCAGCGGTGGCAGGGCTCGTCCTCGCGTCCGTAGGCGTCGAGCGAGCGGTCGAAGTAGCCGGACTCGCCGTTCACATTGACGTAGAGGCTGTCGAAGCTGGTGCCGCCCTGGTCGAGCGCCGCGGACATCACGTCGCGGACATGGCCGAGCAGCTCCGCGGACCTGGGGCGGGTGAGGGTCGCGGTCGGCCGGTCGTAGTGCAGCCTGCTGCGCCAGAGCGCCTCGTCCGCGTAGATGTTGCCGACGCCGCTGATCAGCGACTGGTCGAGCAGGGCCCGCTTCACGGTCGTGCGACGCAGTCGCAGGGCCGTGTGGAAGGCGGCGTCGTCGAACGCCGGGTCCAGCGGGTCACGGGCGATGTGCGCGATGGTGTCGGGCAGCCCCTCGGGGGTGTTCTCGTGGAGCGAGAGCCCGCCGAAGGTCCGCTGGTCGACGAAGCGGAGCTCGGTGCCGAGGGAGTCCTCGAAACGGATCCGGACGCGCAGGTGCTTCTCGTCCGGTGCGTCCTGCGGCTGTACGAGCAGCTGGCCGCTCATCCCCAGGTGGCCGAGGAGCGAGCTGGACGCGTCGTCCAGCGGCACCCAGAGGTACTTGCCGCGGCGCATCGCCGTTCCGAAGCGGGCGCCTCCGAGCCGGGCCGCGAAGTCCACGCCACCGGCGAGATGGCGGCGGACCGCACGCGGGTGCAGCACCTCGACGTCGCCGACGGTGCGGCCGGCGACCCAGCGTTCGAGACCACGTCGTACGACTTCGACCTCGGGCAGCTCGGGCACGGTATCGCTCCTGAAGGGATGCTCTGGAAAAACAATACGGTTCTGGACAGGAAGAACCCCCCGGTGCACGAGGCACCGAGGGGTACTCGGGGTCAGGCCGGAGCCGCGTCCGTGGTCGGTGCCGGGCCGGCCGGGGCGTCGGTGGCCCCGCCGTCGGCAGCGGCCTTCGCCGCGGCCTCCCGTTCCTCCGCGGCGGCGCTGATCTCGCGCCAGGCGGACTCCGCCGCCTGCTGCTCCGCTTCCTTCTTGCTACGGCCGGTGCCGGTGCCGTACGAGACACCACCGACGCGAGCAGCAGCAGTAAAGGTCTTCTCGTGGTCCGGGCCGGTCTCCGTGACGATGTACTCGGGGACTCCGAGGCTCTCGCCGGCGGTGAGCTCCTGGAGACTGGTCTTCCAGTCCAGGCCGGCACCGAGGTTGGAGGACCTGTCGATCAGCGGGTCGAAGAGCCGGTGCACCAGCTCCGAGGCCGCACTGAGGCCCTGGTCGAGATAGACCGCGCCGATCACCGCTTCGAGCGTGTCGGCGAGGATGGACGCCTTGTCCCTGCCGCCCGTGCCCTCTTCACCGCGGCCGAGCCGGATGAAGGAGCCGAGTTCGAGGCCGCGGCCCACTTCCGCAAGCGCACGAGAGTTGACCACCGCGGCCCGCAACTTGGCCAGCTGGCCTTCGGGCAGGTCGGGGTGGGTGCGGTACAGCGTGTCCGTGACCACCAGGCCGAGCACCGAATCCCCGAGGAATTCGAGTCGCTCGTTGGTGGGCAGACCGCCGTTCTCGTATGCGTACGAACGGTGGGTCAGCGCACGCACCAGAAGGGCGGTCTCGAGTCGATACCCGAGCCGCCCTTCCAGAAGCGTGTGGGACGAGGCTGTGTTGACGTTGTCTGCCTTCTTCTTGGCGTTGGACAACTCAGACATCGGGCCTCTCACCAGCCGCTCAGACTTCGAGGACCTGGCGCTTGTTGTACGTGCCGCAGCTGGGGCACGCGATGTGCTGCAGCTTCGGCTCCTGGCAACGCTCGCACGAAACCAGGGTGGGGACCGCAGCCTTCCACTGCGACCGGCGGTGGCGCGTGTTGCTGCGCGACATCTTCCGCTTCGGAACAGCCACGGCTACTTCTCCTGCTTCTCGTCGACGCCCGCTTCGGCGCCGCCCATGTTGTCCTTCTCGCCGTCCTGAACGGTGTCGGCGAGTCCCTGCAATGCCGCCCAACGAATGTCGACGGCATCATGGTGGTGACCGGGGTTCTCGTCCAGCCTGATTCCGCATTCGGAACACAGACCGGCACAGGACTCCCGGCACACCGGCTGCATCGGCAGTGCGAGCACCACCGCATCACGCAGCACTGGTTCGAGGTCGAACAGGCCGTCCTCGATGAAGAGCCTGTCCTCGTCGTCCTCGGCGTCGTCGGCCGGCTCCGCCTTGCTGCTGCGGCCCCGGTCATCGGCGTCAGGGTACGAGAACATCTCCTGGAAGTCCGCCGCGACCTCTTGGCGCAGCGGCTCCAGACACCTTACGCACTCCCCCTCGGCCGACGCACGGGCGGTGCCTGTGACAAGCACCCCTTCCATGACCGACTCAAGGCGGAGGTCCAGCTCCACGGGTGCGCCTTCCGGCACACCGATGACCCCTTCGATGCCGAGGACCGACGGCGGACCGGGTGCGTCCACCGTGCGGGAGAGCCGCTGGAGGGCACCGGGACGCCGGCCCAGCTCGTGCGTGTCGAACACGAGGGGGTTTCGGTGGTCGAGGTGGCCGTTCAGGGCTTTTCCTGCTTTCGAAATCATGTGCAACGCGCATCGTGGGGAGGGCCGCCCGGATTCGGAGTCGAAACGGGCAGCTGGGATCGCGGACATACGCGCGACCGAAGAGCCAGGATACTGGACGCGCCGCCCAGCTCCCAATCCGGGCCGTCAGGGCCCCCGGCTCCGGGGCTCCGGCGCCGGGGCCCCGTCCGGTCAGCGCTCCTGTTCGTACCGGCGGAGCTGGTCCAGGTCGATCATGCTGGTGTCGAACAGACTGGTCTCGTCGAGGGCGCTCTCGCCCTGCGGCTGGAGCGCCTGCTGGGGCTGCACGGGCTGCTGCTGCCAGTTGTCGTAACCCTGTACGGGGACCTGGGACTGGATCTGGGACTGGTCGTAGCCCTGCTGCTGATAGGCCGCGGCGTACGGGTCCGGCTGCTGCTGGTACCCGTAGACGTCCTGCTGCGGCTGCTCCTGGTACGCGTAGGTCTCCGCGTAGCCCGGCTGGGCCTGGGCGGGGAAGTGCGGCTGGGTCTGCGGCTGCGCCGGCTGCGGCTCCGGGGTGGCGATCTCGGCGAGGCCGGCCCAGTGGTCCTCGTCGCTCATGTGCGTCTGGTTGCCCGCCGCGTCCTGGGCGGCCACGTGCGCGCCGAGCTCGTCGGTGGCGACCCGGCCGTGCAGCTTCTGCCGGCCGCGGCCGACCGCCTCCAGGGTCTTGGCGAGCACCGCCTCGAAGGCGCCGAGCTTGGTGTCCACGTACTCGTCCGCCCGGCGCTGGAGCGTGGCCGGGTCGGTGCTGCGCTCGGGGGCCTCGGCGAAGTCCGGGTCCTCGTAGCCCTGCTCGTCGAAGGGCCGGCCGCGGCCGAGGAGCTTCTCGCGGCCGCGGTCGACGGAGCCGATGGTCTTGGTGAGGACGACCTCGAAGTTGGCGAGCTTGCTGTCGACGTACTCGTCGGCGTCGCCGCGCACCTCGGCGGCCTCCCGGCGGGCCTCGTCGAGAATGCGGTCGGCCTCGCTGCGGGACTGCCTGGCGATCTCGGTGTCGGAGATCAGCGAGGTGCGTTCGGCGCGGGCGGCGCCGATGATCCGCTCGGCCTCCTGGCGGGCCTGCTCGGCCAGCTGCTCCTGGCCGCCGATGAGCTCCTGGGCGTGGGCGAGCGAGCCCGGCAGGGCCTCGCGCACCTCTTCGAGCATCGCGAGCAGTTCGGCGCGGTTGACCACGCACGAAGCCGACATGGGCATCGACCGGGCGTTCCCGACCGTTTCGACGATCTCGTCGAGCTTCTTCTGCACGTCCACCGTGTGCTCGCCACTCTCTACAGCCGATTGGAGACGGACGGGACGACTGTACGGCCAGTCGGCGCCCGTCCGACACCTGGTGACGGACCGTCAGCAGCTCACTGCTGGGCGAGACGCTCGGTGAGGGCCTCGTGGACCAGCGGGGGAAGCAGGTGGGAGACGTCTCCGCCCCAGGTCGCGACCTCCTTGACCAGGGAGGACGACAGGAAGCTGTAGGTGGGATTGGTCGGCACGAAGAGGGTCTCGACGCCGGAGAGGCCGTTGTTCATCTGGGCCATCTGGAGCTCGTAGTCGAAGTCGCTGACGGCCCGCAGGCCCTTCACGATCGCCGGGATGTCGCGCTGCTTGCAGAAGTCGACCAGGAGGCCGTGGAAGGACTCCACCTGGACGTTGCCGAAGTCCGTGGTGACCTGGCGGATCAGGTCGATCCGCTCGTCGACCGTGAACAGGCCCTTCTTGGACTGGTTGATCATCACCGCGACGTGTACGACGTCGTACAGCTTCGAGGCGCGGCCAATGATGTCGAGGTGTCCATTGGTGATGGGGTCGAATGACCCCGGACAGACGGCGCGGCGCAACTTGATTCCCTCGCTCTCCGGTCCGGTCATCGTGCGTCTTCGCACGTAGAGGCGGCGCGACCGTACCAAAGCGTCCCTTCGCCGTAGCGACGGGCCCGCAACGGCTCGAATCCCTCGGGCCAGCCGAATTCTCCGCCTCTGGTGCTGCGTTCCACGGTGACGAGAGCATCGGCTGTGAGCCAGCCCTGAGCACGGAGTGTGAGCAGTATCTCGCCAAGATCGTCGTCGGTGACGGCGTACGGCGGGTCCAGGAACACCACGTCGTAGGGGTCTTCCGGTGCCGGTCCCGTCACGATCTGTTCGGCTTTGCCGGTACGGACCTCGGCGCCGGGCAGGCCGAGGGTGCGGACGTTGTCCCGGACGGTGCGGACGGCCCTGGGGTCGGCCTCGACGAGCAGGGCGTGCGCCGCGCCCCGGGAGAGCGCCTCCAGGCCGACGGCCCCGGAGCCCGCGTACAGATCGGCGATACGGATGTCCTCCAGGCTGCCGAGTAGCGCTTCCCAGGTGGAGAAGAGGCCCTCGCGCGCACGGTCGGAGGTGGGGCGGGTGCCGGTGCCGGGCGGAACGGCCAGGCGGCGTCCGCCGGCCGAGCCGGCGATCACGCGGGTCATGGGTGTCTGGTCCTCGGTTCGTGGGCGGCCCGCGGGGTGCCGCGGCGACGTGCCACCCACGATATGGCGTGGTGGCCGATCGGGCCCCCGCACCCGGTGTCCCCCCGCCCTCCCGGTCAGCCCTTGTCGAGGTACTGCTCGCGCTCCTTGTCGAGCAGCGCGTCCAGCGCGGTCCGCAGCTGCGGCAGTCGTGCGAGCTCCGGGTCGGCGGCGACGATCGCGACTGCCTCCTCGCGCGCGGCGGCGATGACCTCCTCGTCGTCGATGACCGTGAGCATCCGCAGCGAGGACCGGACCCCGGACTGGGCCTGGCCGAGGACATCGCCCTCGCGGCGCTGCTCCAGGTCGATCCGGGAGAGCTCGAAGCCGTCCAGGGTGGCGGCGACCGCGGAGAGACGGGCGCGGGCGGGACCGGCCTCGTGGGCCTCGCTGACCAGCAGGCAGAGCCCGGGGGCGGAGCCCCGGCCGACCCGGCCGCGCAGCTGGTGGAGCTGGGAGACGCCGAAGCGGTCGGCGTCCATGATCACCATGGCGGTGGCGTTGGGGACGTTGACCCCGACCTCGATGACGGTGGTGGCGACCAGCACGTCGACGTCGCCCGCGGCGAAGCGGCGCATCACGTCGTCCTTGTCGTCGGGGTTCATCCTGCCGTGCAGCACTTCGATGCGCAGACCGGCCAGGGGGCCCTTGGTGAGCTGTTCGGCGATCTCCAGCACGGCGAGCGGCGGGCGCTTGTCGCCGTCTTCCTCGGGTGCCTTCTTCTTGGCCTTCTTCCCCGCCGCATCGTCTTCGTCGTCGCCGATGCGGGGGCAGACCACGTACGCCTGGTGTCCGTTCTCCACTTCTTCCCGGACCCGCTCCCAGGCGCGGCTGAGGAAGTGGGGCTTGTCCTTGGCGGGCACGACATGGCTGGCGATGGGCGAGCGGCCGGCCGGGAGCTGGTCCAGTACGGAGGTCTCCAGGTCGCCGAAGACGGTCATGGCGACCGTACGGGGAATGGGGGTGGCCGTCATGACCAGCAGGTGGGGCGGCTGTTTGCCCTTCGAGCGGAGGGCGTCGCGCTGCTCGACCCCGAATCGGTGCTGTTCGTCGACGACGACCAGGCCCAGGTCGTGGAACTGCACCTTGTCCTCGATCAGGGCATGGGTGCCGATCACGATGCCGGCCTCGCCGGTGACGAGGTCGAGGAGCGCCTGGCGGCGGGCCGCGACGCCCATCGAACCGGTGAGCAGCACCACCTTGGTGCCCTGCTCGGAGCCGCCGAGCATGCCGCCCTCGGCCAGCTCGCCCATCATTTCGGTGATCGAGCGGTGGTGCTGCTGGGCGAGCACCTCGGTGGGCGCGAGCATGGCGGCCTGTCCGCCCGCGTCGACGACCCCGAGCATGGCGCGCAGCGCGACCATGGTCTTGCCGGAACCGACTTCGCCCTGCAGCAGCCGGTGCATCGGGTGCTCGGTCGCGAGGTCGTCGAAGATCTCCCGGGAGACCTTCTGCTGGCCCTCGGTGAGGGTGAAGGGCAGTTTGGCGTCGAAGGCGTCGAGCAGTCCGCCGGGCGTGGGTCTGCGGGCCACTGCCGGGAGCTGGGTGTCGGCGTACCTGCGGCGGGCCAGCGCGACCTGGAGGACGAAGGCCTCGTCCCACTTCAGCCGGTCCCGGGCCTCCGCGATGTCCGCCTTGGTCTGCGGCCGGTGGACCTTCAGCAGCGCCTCCGGGAGCGGGGTGAAGCCGCGCCCCTCGCGCAGGGCCGGCGGCAGCGGGTCGACGACCTCCTGTGCGCTGGGCAGCACCGTGTCGACGGCCTTGGCGATCCGCCAGGAGTCGAGCTGCTTGCAGGCCGGGTAGATCGGCAGCAGCCGCCCGGCGAAGGCGTCCACTGCCTCCGTGGCCTCGGCCCCGTCGACGGACTCGGCGTCCAGGAGCTGGTACGTGGGGTGGGCGAGCTGCATCTTCCGGTTGAAGACGGAGACCTTGCCCGCGAACATCGCCCGGCGGCCGGGCAGCAGTTCCTTGTGCGGCTTGTGCACGCCGTGGCCGAAGAAGACCAGCTGGAGCCGGCCGTGGCCGTCGGTGAGGGTCACTTCCAGGCGCTTGCCGCGGCCGTTGTTGAACATCAGGACGCGGGCGTCGGCGACCTGGGCGACCACCGTCACGTGCTCGTCCAGCGGGAGGTCGGCCAGCGCCGTGAGCCGGCCGCGCTCCTCGTACCGCCGCGGGTAGTGGTGCAGCAGGTCACCGACCGTGTGCAGGTCCAGGTGTTCGGCCATCACCTTCGCGGTGGCTCCGCCGAGCAGCTTCTTGAGGGGTTCATCGAACGCAGACACGCGATCCATTGCACACCACACCACTGACAGATGTCCGGCGGGCACCGTCCGGGCGCGCTGCTGTCGCGTGCGTCCGGCGCGGCAGACCGGCCACCGGGCGGGTCCGGACGTGGGCGGGAGGACCGGCCCCGCCCGGGGCCCCGGGTGGGGCGTGCTCCGCTACTCCACCCCGATGAGCAGCGGAGCGCGCTGGTGGCCGCCCCGGTACACCACGGTGTCCACCGCGAGATAGCCCTCGCGCACGTGCTCCTCCAGCGTGTCCGCGAGGCTGTCGGGGGTGTCCTCGCCCAGGACCAGGGTGACCAGTTCGCCGCCCGCCGCCAGCATCCGGTCGAGCACGTCGCGGGCGGTCCGCGCCACGTCCCCGCCGATGACCGCGACATCGCCGTCGATCAGGCCCAGGACGTCGCCGGCCTGGCAGATGCCCGCCATGGTCCAGGACTGCCGTTCGGCGACGGCGAGTTCCGCGTAGCGGGTGGCGCCGGCGGCGGCGGTCATCGCCACCACGTCCTCGTCGAAGCTGCGGTCGGGTTCGTGGACGGCGAGGGCCGCGATGCCCTGGACGGCCGCCCTGGTGGGGATCAGGGCGACCCGGACACCCCGGGCGCGGGCCTGTTCGGCGGCCGCCGCGGCGGTGTGGCGCAGTTCCGCGTCGTTGGGCAGCAGGACCACCTCGCGGGCGTGCGCCCGGTGGATCGCGTCGGCCAGTTCGCCGCTGGCGGGCGGTTCCCCGGGGCGGGCCAGGACCGTCGTGGCCCCGGCCTCCTTGCACAGGTCGCGGAGCCCGTCGCCGGGGACCACCACGACCACCGCGCGCTGCACGGGCTCGGTCTGCGGGTGCACCCGGTCCGCGCCGAAGTGGGTGATCCGGATCCGGTACGGCCGCCCCGCCTCGACCCCGGCCTCCACGGCCGCGCCCGCGTCGTCCACGTGCACATGGACGTTCCACAGCCCGTCGCCGCCCACCACCACGAGCGAGTCGCCGAGCCGGTCGAGCCGGGTCCGCAGCCGGTCCACCGCGTCGTCCGTGGCCTCCAGCAGGTAGATGACCTCGAAGGCCGGTCCGCCCTCCGGGTCGGACTCCACGCAGTCGTCCGGCTCCGGAAGGACGGGCACCGCGACCTGGCGGCGTTCGGGCGCCCGTCCGCAGATCGCCTCGACGAGCGCCCCGAGCACGGTCACCAGCCCCCGCCCGCCGGCGTCCACGACGCCTGCCCTGCCCAGGACCGCGAGCTGTCCGGGGGTCGCGTCCAGGGCCGTGCGCGCCCCGTCGTACGCCGCCCGTGCGACCGTCGCGGTCCCGGCGCCGTCCCCGGCGCGGGCGGCGGCCTCGGCGGCGGCGGTGGCCACCGTGAGCACGGTGCCCTCGACGGGGTGGGCCACGGCCTGCCGGGCCGCGGCGGCGGCGACGGCGAGCGCCTCGCGCAACCGGTCCGCGTCATGGCCGTCGGCCAGCACTGCGGCCATTCCGCGCAGCAGTTGGGCCAGGATCGTGCCGGAGTTCCCGCGGGCCCCGATCAGGGCGCCGTGCGCCATGGCGTGTACGGCGTCGGCCGTCGCGGGCACCGTCCCGCCGGTCTCGTGGCCGGCGAAGACCGCTTCGACGGCCTGGGCCGCGGACTCCACGGTGAGATAGAGGTTCGTCCCGGTGTCCCCGTCGGCGACGGGGTACACGTTGATCGCGTCGATCGCCTCGCGCTCCCGGCCCAGCGCCTCCAGGGCCAGTGAGCACCAGGTACGCACCGCGACGGCGTCCATGTCGTCGGCGGTCTGCGGCACCTGTCGGTCCTCCTCGGATTCGGCCGTGGGCGGCCGGCTGCATCGCAGAGTAGTCCCCCCGCGCACCGGGCCCGGCGGGAACAGGGGGCGGGAGGGGGTCGGTGAAACCCATGGTAGTTTCGTTCTACCGACGCGGCCGTTGTATGCTGCTTCGGTTGCCCGATGAAAGTCGGGCCATCCCTCCGGCACCGCCACTTCATTCAAATGATTCCGGCGCGCCGGATTTCACTGTAAGTGCATCTGAAGTCTTTGGAGTGACCCGTGGCTGCCAACTGCGACGTCTGCGGCAAGGGGCCGGGCTTCGGCAACAACATTTCGCACTCGCACCGCCGTACGTCCCGTCGCTGGAATCCCAACATCCAGCGCGTGCGTGCCGTGGTCGGTCGGACGCCGAAGCGGCTCAACGTCTGCACCTCGTGCATCAAGGCCGGCAAGGTCGCGCGCTGACGTTCCCGTCGTAGCGCAGCCTTCCGGTTGCCCAAAAAGCCGGTCCACCTCGGTGGACCGGCTTTTTGCTGTGCTCGGACCCCTCATCCGTTGCGGGTCCGCCAGCCGTGGTCGACCGGGCCGATCCCGGCACCCAGCGGGAAGCCCGCCATGATCGCCCCGGTGACGTACGCCTTCGCGTGCCGTACCGCTGTGGGCACTTCCTGTCCCAGGGCCAGTTGGCAGGCGATGGCCGAGGCGAGGGTGCAACCGGTGCCGTGGGTGTGGCGGTTGTCGTGCCTGGGGGCGGGCAGCCAGTGCTCATCGGTGCCGTCGGTCAGCAGGTCGACGGGGTCGCCCGGCAGATGACCGCCCTTGATGACGGCCCAGCGCGGCCCGAACTCCAGCACCGCGGCGGCCGCCCGCCGCATTCCGGCCTCGTCCTCGACGCGGACTCCGGTGAGCTGTGCCACCTCGTCCAGGTTGGGGGTGGCGACCGCGGCGACGGGCAGGAGTTTCGTCCGTACGGAATCGAGCGCCTCGGCGGCCAGCAGCGGATCGCCGTGCTTGGAGACGCCGACCGGGTCGACGACGGCCGGGGCGTCGGTGGCCGCGAGGAGTTCGGCCACGGTCTCCACCAGGACGGCCGACGACAGCATTCCGGTCTTGACCGCCTGCACCCCGATGTCGTCCACCACGCTGCGGTACTGGGCGCGCACCGCCTCGGCCGGCAGCTCCCAGGCGCCCTGCACCCCCAGCGAGTTCTGGGCGGTGACGGCGGTCAGCACGCTCATTCCGTGCACACCGTGCGCCAGCATCGTCTTCAGGTCGGCCTGGATGCCCGCACCGCCGCCGGAGTCGGATCCGGCGACGGTGAGCACACGGGCGGGTACAGCAGCAGAAAGGGGCATGCGCCGAATCTACTGGGCGTCCTCGATGTCCCCGAAGTGGTCCCAGCCGCTCTTGCTGGTCCACGGCGCCCCGTCGACCGTCACCTGCGGCAGCGCGGAGGGGTTGAGGACCTCACCGATCACCTTCCAGCGGGCGGGCAGCTTCACGTCCGGCGGGAAGGTGGCGACGATCGCGTGGTCCTCGCCGCCGGTCAGTACCCACTGGAGCGGGTCGACGCCGACGGCCTGGCCGATGTCGGACATCTGCGAGGGGATGTCGATGAGCCCGGAGCGCAGATCGATCCGGACCTTGCTGGCCTCGGCGATGTGCCCGAGGTCGGCGACGAGCCCGTCGCTCACGTCCGTCATGGCGGTGGCGCCGAGCCCGGCGGCCGCGGGGCCGGCGTGGTACGGCGGTTCGGGGCGCCGGTGGGCCTCGACGAAGGCGCGCGGCGAGCGGAAGCCGCGGGAGAGCACCGCGTATCCGGCGGCGGACCAGCCGAGCCAGCCGGTGACGGCGACGACGTCGCCGGGCTGGGCGCCGGAGCGGGTGACCGGCTCGTGGTTGCGCAGATCACCCAGCGCGGTGATCGAGACGGTGATCGTCTCGCCGCGCACCACGTCTCCGCCGACCACGGCCGCGCCCGCGACCTGGCACTCGTCACGGATGCCGTCCATCAGTTCGCCGGCCCAGGTGACCGGGAGTTCGGCGGGGACGACCAGGCCGAGCAGCAGCGCGGTGGGCACCGCGCCCATGGCGGCGATGTCGGCGAGGTTCTGGGCGGCGGCCTTGCGGCCGACGTCGTACGCCGTCGACCAGTCCCGGCGGAAGTGCCGGCCCTCCAACAGGATGTCCGTACTGGCCACGACCCTGCGGTCGGGAGCGGTCACCACCGCGGCGTCGTCGCCGGGGCCGAGCCGTACCGCCGGAGTGGTGGTGAGCCGGGAAGTGAGCTCCCTGATGAGCCCGAACTCCCCCAACTCGCCCACGGTTCCCTTCACCGAGTCTCACCTCTCATCTGTCGCGCCGGACGGTCGTCCGGGCTGCTTCGGCGGCCGGGGGTCCGCGCCATGGACCGGCCGCCGCCCCGGGGAGCGGTCCGCACCGCTGGTCAACGCCATGCCCGTCCCCCTTCCGGACCGCTGCGCTTGCGGTCGCGGGCCGTCACTGCTGTCGGTACTGTCAAGAGATACGTCAACCTGTGTCCTGTGTACGCCACGCTGCGGGCGTCAACGATCCCCAGGTCTCCCCGCGGCACGCGGCAACGCGATACCGTGGCGTCCCTTTCTCCCCCACATGATCCTCGTGGCCGTCCTGGAGGTTCCGTGGTACAGGCGTACATCCTTATTCAGACCGAGGTGGGCAAGGCGTCGACCGTCGCCGAGACCATCGCCAGCGTTCCGGGAGTGATCCAGGCAGAGGACGTCACCGGCCCCTACGACGTGATCGTGCGCGCGCAGGCCGACACGGTCGATGAACTCGGCCGCATGGTGGTCGCCAAGGTCCAGCAAGTGGAGGGCATCACCCGAACCCTGACCTGCCCGGTCGTCCATCTGTAGTCCCCGTCTACGCTGGGCCGGTGACATCATCGCGCCGGCTCCGCCACCCCGTTTTCCTCGGTACGTCCGTCGCCGCGCTGCTGCTGGCCGCGACGGGCTGCTCCTCAACGGACGCCGCGGTGTCGATCACGGTTCCCACGCCGTCCCCGGAAGCCGCGGCCTACTGCCGTGCGCTGCACAAGGAACTGCCGAGGACCGTTGCCGGGCTCGACCGCGGTGACGCCGGGCCGAAGTCCGAACTGACCGCCGAGTGGGGGGACGGGGAGATCGTACTGCGCTGCGGTGTCCCGCGGCCCGCGAAGATGGACGACCCGATGGCGAAGGGCACCGAGGCGGACGGCGTCAACTGGCTGCTGGAGCAGTCCGACGGCGCCGGTCCGCGTTTCACGACGACCTACCGCAAGGCGTACGTCGAGGTGACGCTGTCGGCGGCGTACGCGCATGACGCGAGCCCGCTGGCCGCGTTCGGCCCGGCCGTCCGCAAGACCGTTCCCGGGCTGTAGGCGTGTGCTCCCGCCCGGGAGCACACGCCCTGCGGCGCGGGAACCGGGCTCAGCGCAGTCCGGTCGGGCGCCTCAACGCCGCCTGGATCAGCCGGTCCACCAGCTCCTGGTAGCTGACGCCGCTCTCCTGCCACATCCGCGGGTACATGGAGATCGGGGTGAAGCCCGGCAGGGTGTTGATCTCGTTGATCACGAAGGTGCCGTCCTCGGTGAGGAAGAAGTCGGCACGGACCAGCCCCTCGCAGGACGTGGCCTCGAAGGCCTCGACCGCGAGCCGCTGCACCTCGGCCGTCTGCTCGTCGGTGAGCGGCGCGGGCAGGATCCCGGAGGCCGAATCGATGTACTTGGCCTCGAAGTCGTAGAAGTCGTGCGAGGTCACCGGCGGGATCTCGGCGGGCACGCTGGCGCGGGGGCCGTCCTCGAACTCCAGCACCCCGCACTCGATCTCGCGGCCCCGCAGCAGCGACTCGACCAGGAACTTGGGGTCGTGGCGGCGGGCCTCCTCGATCGCCTCGTCGAGCCCGGAGAGGTCGTCGACCTTGGTGATGCCGAAGGACGAGCCGGCGCGTGCGGGCTTGATGAAGAGCGGCCAGCCGTGCTCGCCGGCGAAGTCCACGATGCGCTTGCGGGCGCCGGAGGGGTCGTTGTCCCATTCGCGGGGACGGACCACGAGGTACGGGCCGACCGGCAGCCCGAAGGAGATGAAGACCCGCTTCATGTACTCCTTGTCCTGGCCGACCGCCGAGGCGAGCACACCCGCGCCGACATAGGGCACACCGGAGAGCTCCAGCAGCCCCTGGAGCGTGCCGTCCTCGCCGTACGGGCCGTGCAGCACGGGGAAGACGACGTCGACCTCGCCGAGCGCCTTGGGGACCGAGCCGGGCTCGCTGTACACCACTTCGCGGCTGCCGGGGTCGACGGAGAGCACCACGGCGCCCTCTGCGGACTCGGCCAGCTGGGCCACCTCCGGCATCTTCCGGTCCGTGATGGCCATGCGTTCGGGTTCGTCCACGGTGAGCGCCCAGCGGCCGTCCGTCGTGATGCCGATCGGCAGGACGTCGTACTTGGTCCGGTCGATGGCGTTCAGGACGGCGCCGGCCGTGACGACCGAGATGCCGTGTTCGGAGCTGCGGCCGCCGAACACGACGGCCACACGCGGCTTGCGGAGCTGCTGCTCCGGGCTCTGGGGGAGGTTCTCGCTGCTCATATCGCGTTGAGCGTACCTGCTGGTACCACTTGAGTCAGCGCGGCCGGGGCGGCCGGTCTCAGCGCCGCTCGGGCTTCGCGCTGCGCGACATCAGCTCGGCCAGCGCGACCATCGGGGGCTTGCCCTCGTGGACGATGCCGACGACCGTCTCGGTGATCGGCATGTCGACGCCGTGCCGGCGCGCCAGATCGAGCACCGATTCGCAGGACTTGACGCCCTCGGCGGTCTGGCTGGTGACGGCGATGGTCTCCTGGAGCGTCATGCCGCGGCCGAGGTTGGTGCCGAAGGTGTGGTTGCGCGAGAGCGGCGAGGAGCAGGTCGCCACCAGGTCGCCCAGGCCCGCGAGTCCGGAGAAGGTCAGCGGGTCGGCGCCCATGGCCAGGCCGAGGCGGGTCGTCTCGGCGAGGCCGCGGGTGATGAGCGAGCCCTTGGCGTTGTCGCCGAGGCCCATGCCGTCGGCGATGCCGACCGCCAGACCGATGACGTTCTTCACCGCGCCGCCGAGCTCGCAGCCGACCACGTCGGTGTTGGTGTAGGGGCGGAAGTACGAGGTGTGGCAGGCGGCCTGGAGGCGCTGGGCCACGGACTCGTCCCGGCAGGCGACGACGGCCGCCGCCGGGCGGCGTTCGGCGATCTCCTTGGCCAGGTTGGGGCCGGTGATGACGGCGACCCGGTCCGCGGAGACCTTGGTGACGTCCTCGATGACCTCGCTCATCCGCTTCGCGGTGCCGAGTTCGACGCCCTTCATCATCGAGACGAGAACGGTGTCGGAACCGAGGTGCGGGGTCCAGTCGGCGAGGTTGGCACGCACGGTCTGCGAAGGCACCACGAGGACGGCGAAGTCGGCGCCGTCCAGTGCCTCGGCGGCGTCGGTGGTGGCGCGCACCGATTCGGGGAGCTCAATTCCCGGCAGGTAGTCCGGGTTGGTACGGGTCGTGTTGACGGCCTCGGCGATCTCGGCGCGGCGGCCCCAGAGGGTGACCTCGCAGCCCGCGTCCGCGAGGACCATGCCGAAGGCCGTACCCCATGAGCCGGTTCCGAAGACGGCCGCCTTTGCGGGGTGCGTCACTTGGGTCCCTTTCCTTCTGCCTTGCGCCGCTGCTCCGCACGGGCCTTGCGATGGTCGTAGGGCTCTGCGGGGGCCTGCTCGCCCCGCACGATCTCCAGCTGCGCGGTCACCGCGGCCATGATGACCTCGGTCGCCTCGCGCAGGACGTCGGGCGTCGGCTCCCGGTCGTAGAACCTGGAGAGGTCCACGGGCGGTCCGGCCTGCACCTGAAGGGTCTTGCGGGGGAACAGCCGGAGCTTGTCCTCCTTGGCGTACGGCGGCATCGCGAAGTTGGCGCCCCACTGGGCGACGGGGATGACCGGGGCCCTGGTCATCAACGCGACGCGGGCGGCACCGGTCTTGCCGGCCATCGGCCACATGTCGGGGTCGCGGGTGAGGGTGCCCTCCGGGTAGAAGGCGACGCATTCGCCGCGCTCGATGGCGTCGACGGCGGCCCGGAAGGCGTCCAGCGCATTGGTCGTCTCGCGGTAGACCGGGATCTGTCCGGTGCCGCGCAGCATCATTCCGACAAAGGGGGTCTTGAACAGGCCCGCCTTGGCGAGAAGCCGCGGCACCCGTCCGGTGTTGTACTGGAAGTGACCGTAGGAAAGCGGGTCCAGATAGGAGTTGTGATTGACCGCGGTGATAAATCCGCCGTCGGCCGGAATGTGTTCCATCCCCCGCCAGTCACGCTTGAACAGAACCACCAACGGCGGTTTTGCGATGACCGCCGCCAGGCGGTACCAGAAGCCGATTCTGCGGCGGGACACTCGGACACCTTCCTCTAAGGACCTGAACTCTGCCTGGCTACCGACGGTCAAGTCTCGCCCCAGGCCCCTGCTCTGTCGAGAACACCGTACGCCCCGCTTTCGGGACCGACCCTCCGGGTTCTCGCACCGGACAGGCGAGAATAGGCGGCGACGCGCACCGAGGGGGAGATCGCCACGAACACCGACCCGGCCGGTCCTTGGTCCCTGGTCGTCCCGTTGAAGCCGCTGGCGCGGGCCAAGAGCAGGCTGACGCCCGCGACCGGGGCCGAACTGCGGCCCCGGCTCGCCCTCGCCTTCGCCCGGGACACCGTGGCCGCCGTCCTGTCCTGCCCGGCGGTGCTGGATGTGGTGGTAGTCACGGACGACCCGGAGGCCGGGGCGGCCCTCACGGCGGCCGGGGCCCGGATCGTCCCCGACGCACCGGGCCGCGGGCTCAACGCCGCGCTGGCACACGGTGAGCGGGCGGCGCGGGCCGGGCGGCCCCGGGCCGCGGTCGCCGCACTCAACGCGGATCTGCCCGCGCTGCGCCCCGCGGAATTGGCCCGGGTACTCGATTATTCCGCCGAATTCCCCCGCGCATTTGTGACCGATGCGGCAGGAATCGGTACAACATTTCTGTCGGCCCGGCCGGGGGTGGAATTGCGCCCGGCTTTCGGCGGGCCTTCCCGGGCCCGGCACCTGGAGTCCGGTGCGGTGGAAATCGATCTGACCGGCATCGATTCGGTCCGCCAGGACGTGGACACCGGCGACGATCTGCGGGCGGCGCTGGCCCTGGGCGTCGGCGCGCACACGGCGGCGCGCTGGGCCGCCGGAGCCCCGGGCGCCGAGCCCGCGACGAGCCCCTGAGAGCCGCCCCGACCGATAGGCTGCCTTCCATGCAGGCGACCTCGTACACCTACGACCCCGAGACCCGCACCGGCAGCGTGCTGCTCGACGACGGCACCCCGGTGGAATTCGACGCCCGGGCCTTCGACGCGGGCGGTCTGCGGCTGCTGCGCCCGGGGCAGCGGGTGCGGATCGAGGGCAGCGGCGAGGGTGCCGGGCTGCGGATCACCCTGGTGACCCTCCAGACCTTCTGAGGTCCGCGAACCTTCCGGGGACCGCGCGCAGAGCGCCCACAACAGCCCGCGGGCCGGGCTCCCCGAGGGGAGCCCGGCCCGGCGCGTGTGAGTAGCCCTGTGCTGCTCGGTCTCACTTCTTCCGTGCGGTGGCCTTCTTCGCCGTGGTCTTGCGCGCCGTGGTCTTCTTGGCGGGCGCCTTCTTCGCCGTGGCCTTCTTCGCGGGCGCGGTCTTGCTGGCGGTGGCCTTCTTGGTGGCCGTCGCCTTCTTCGCCGCCGCCGCGGTGGTCTTCTTCGCGGCCGTCGTGGTCTTCTTGGCCGCCGCGGTGGTCTTCTTCGCGGTGGTCTTCTTGGCCGCGGTGGTCTTCGCCGCCGTGGTCTTCTTGGCGGTGGTCTTCTTCGCCGTGGCCTTCTTCGCGGCGGCCTTCTTGGCGGCGGCCTTGGTCGTCGTACGGGTGGAAGGACCGCCCGAGAGGCTGCCCTTGGGCGCCTTCTTCACGGACACTTCGCCGCCCTTGGGGAGCTTCTTCGAGCCGCTCACCAGGTCCTTGAAGCCCTGTCCCGCACGGAAACGGGGAACCGAGGTCTTCTTGACCCGCACGCGCTCACCCGTCTGCGGGTTGCGGGCGTAGCGGGCCGGGCGGTCGACCTTCTCGAACGAGCCGAAGCCGGTGACCGAGACCCGGTCCCCTGCGACAACCGCACGGACGATCGCGTCGAGTACCGCGTCGACGGCGTCGGCGGCCTGCTGGCGGCCTCCGACCTTGTCGGCAATCGCTTCTACGAGCTGCGCCTTGTTCACGTCTTCCCCTTCGGAGACATTGCCAGAACGAAAGTGTTCAAGCGTTTTCGCACGTTAGGCAGATATATACCGCAAATCAAACACGAAACGGGCTAATCACCCTAGTGCCGCAACGAAGTCGACCGCTGCGCAGTTCCGCAGAGTCAGTCACCTTCGGGGAATCGGCCCTCATCGAGGTCCTTCATCAACCGGTCCAGACGCCTTGCCGCATCCGGGAGATCGTGCTTAGCCGCGGCCGTGATGACCAACAGCTTCCGGGACAGCGCCATCCTTACGCCCTCCGGGACTTGCAGTGCGCGCACTCTTGTGTGCGCTTCCTTCAATCGGTCGGCGACTTGGCCGTAAAGCTTGAGTTGGCTGTCGCGTTCCATGCACCGATTGTGCCATCTGGGGCGAGTTGTCGCCCGACGGGGTCTCAACAAGCGACTGCGCCCCCTACCAGATGGCAGGGGGCGCAGTCCTGGAAACGCGCTGCTCAGGCGTTAATTGTACGCGGCTTGAAGGCCGGCCTGGCCGCCTCATAAGTCGCGATGTCCGCTTCGTTCTGAAGGGTGAGACTGATGTCGTCCAGCCCGTTGAGCAGTCGCCAACGGGCGTTCTCGTCGAGCTCGAAGTCGGCCGTCAGCCCGGATCCGCCGGGGCCCCCGGCGCGGACCTGGCGCGCCTCCAGGTCGACGGTGATCTCGGCGGTGGGGTCGGCCTCGGTCAGCTCCCAGAGCGCGTCGACGACCTTCTGGTCGAGCACGACGGTCAACAGCCCGTTCTTCAGCGAGTTGCCGCGGAAGATGTCGGCGAACCGGGAGGAGACGACGGCCTTGAAGCCGTAGTTCTGCAGAGCCCACACGGCGTGTTCGCGGGACGAGCCGGTGCCGAAGTCGGGGCCGGCCACCAGGACCGTGGCGCCCTTGCGCTCCGGACGGTTGAGAACGAAGTTCTCGTCCTTGCGCCAGGCCTCGAAGAGCCCGTCCTCGAAGCCGTCCCGGGTGACCTTCTTCAGCCAGTGGGCGGGGATGATCTGGTCGGTGTCCACGTTGCTGCGGCGCAGCGGGACGGCCCGGCCGGTGTGTGCGGTGAAAGCTTCCATGGTTCTCAGACTCCGGCGGGCGTACGGACGTCGGACAGGTCGGCGGGCGAGGCCAGGTGGCCCAGCACGGCGGTGGCGGCGGCGACCTGCGGGGAGACCAGGTGGGTACGGCCGCCCTTGCCCTGCCGGCCCTCGAAGTTGCGGTTCGAGGTGGAGGCGGAGCGCTCGCCGGGGGCCAGCTGGTCGGGGTTCATGCCGAGGCACATCGAGCAGCCGGCGTGCCGCCATTCGGCGCCCGCGGCGGTGAAGACCTTGTCCAGGCCCTCCGCGACGGCCTCCAGGGCGACCCGGACGGAGCCCGGGACGACCAGCATCCGTACGCCGCTCGCGACTTTGCGGCCGTCCAGGATCGCGGCCGCGTTGCGCAGGTCCTCGATCCGGCCGTTGGTGCAGGAACCTACGAAGACGGTGTCCACGTTGATCTCGCGCAGCGGCTGCCCGGCGGTCAACCCCATGTATTCCAGGGCCTTTTCGGCGGCGTTGCGCTCCGAGGCGTCCTCGTACGAAGCAGGGTCGGGGACGTTGGCCGACAGGGGCGCGCCCTGGCCGGGGTTGGTGCCCCAGGTGACGAACGGGGCCAGTTCGGCCGCGTCGATGACGACCTCGGCGTCGAAGACCGCGTCGTCGTCGGTGCGCAGCGTCTTCCAGTACGCGACGGCGGCGTCCCAGTCCTCGCCCTGCGGGGCGTGGTCGCGGCCCTTCAGGTACTCGAAGGTGGTCTCGTCCGGGGCGATCATGCCCGCGCGGGCGCCCGCCTCGATCGACATGTTGCAGATGGTCATCCGGGCTTCCATCGAGAGCTTCTCGATGGCGGAGCCGCGGTACTCCAGGATGTAGCCCTGGCCGCCGCCGGTGCCGATCCGGGCGATGATCGCGAGGATCAGGTCCTTGGCCGTGACGCCGTCGGGCAGTTCGCCGTCGATGGTGATGGCCATGGTCTTCGGGCGGGCCAGCGGCAGCGTCTGGGTGGCCAGGACGTGCTCGACCTGGCTGGTACCGATGCCGAACGCCAGCGCGCCGAAGGCACCGTGCGTGGAGGTGTGGGAGTCGCCGCAGACGACCGTGGTGCCCGGCTGGGTCAGCCCCAGCTGCGGGCCGACCACGTGCACGACGCCCTGCTCGACGTCGCCCAGGGGGTGCAGTCGTACGCCGAACTCCGCGCAGTTCTTGCGCAGGGTCTCCAACTGGGCACGGGAGACCGGGTCGGCGATCGGCTTGTCGATGTCGAGGGTCGGGGTGTTGTGATCCTCGGTGGCGATGGTGAGATCGAGGCGCCGCACCCGGCGGCCGGCCTGCCGGAGGCCGTCGAAGGCCTGGGGGCTGGTCACCTCGTGCAGCAGGTGCAGATCGATGAAGAGGAGGTCGGGCTCACCTTCGGCGCGCCGGACGACGTGGTCGTCCCAGACCTTCTCCGCGAGTGTCCTACCCATCGCTTTCCCTCCGGCCGGCGTCTTCGCCGGCCCAACTAGAGATTCGGTGCGCCGCCGTCCGGACCCCCGTGCGGGGCGGTGGCTACGGGCCGTTGTGTGGCCGCCCGTACAGGTTCGCAACTTCCGCCGAATATTGAACTTGCGTTTCACAGAGTGAGACGGGAGTATCGTCGTATGGACAACTCTAGCGGCGTCGGCGTTCTCGACAAGGCGGCTCTGGTATTGAGCGCCCTGGAGTCCGGTCCGGCCACCCTCGCCGGGCTGGTCGCGGCGACCGGGCTCGCACGACCCACGGCCCATCGACTGGCCGTGGCACTGGAACACCACCGCATGGTGGCGAGGGACATGCAGGGCCGTTTCATTCTCGGCCCCCGGCTGGCGGAGCTCGCGGCCGCGGCGGGCGAGGACCGCCTGCTGGCCACGGCGGGACCGGTGCTCACCCACCTCCGGGACATCACCGGCGAGAGCGCGCAGCTCTACCGCAGGCAGGGCGACATGCGGATCTGCGTGGCGGCGGCGGAGCGGCTGTCCGGTCTGCGGGACACCGTGCCGGTCGGCTCCACGCTCACCATGAAGGCCGGCTCGTCGGCCCAGATCCTGATGGCCTGGGAGGAGCCGGAGCGCCTGCACCGCGGCCTCCAGGGCGCCCGCTTCACGGCGACGGCGCTCTCCGGCGTGCGGCGCAGGGGCTGGGCCCAGTCGATCGGCGAGCGCGAGCCGGGGGTGGCCTCGGTCTCGGCGCCGGTGCGCGGCCCGTCGAACCGGGTGGTCGCCGCCGTCTCGGTCTCCGGACCGATCGAGCGGCTGACCAGGCACCCGGGCCGGATGCACGCCCAGGCGGTCATCGACTCGGCGGCGAGGCTCAGCGAGGCCCTGCGCCGCACCGGCTGACCCGCCCGGCACCCCTCCCCGGCCGCCCCAGCGTCGTGGCGGCCCCCTTCCAGCGCCTCACTTCGCGGACGAGCGGTGCGCGAGCCGGTCCGCCGCGCGGCGCCCCCGTTCCTCGATCGGCAGTACGCCGGTCGCCCCGGCCAGTCCGTAGGCCGGCATGTCGGCGTAGATCGATTCGTATCCGCCCTCGGGAACCACGTAGGTCTCGTGCCACAGCCCCACGTGCTGCCGGGACTTCCTCTCCTTCCGGTTCATGATCGCCCAGGCCTTCCGGTGGAACATGTCGGGAGCGCTCGCGTACGCGTAGAGCTTCTCCTTCGACTCCCAGTACTGGACGACGTAGTACGTCCGCGGCGAGCCGGTCAGCAGCGTCCAGCCCAGCAGGCCGCGCTCCTTGTCCCTGGCCAACTCCCGCAGCATGCGCGGCATCGCGGCGAGGACCGGCAGCCAGTGGTGCACGCCCCGGAAGTGGTTGATGCGCATCCCGATCAGCAGCACGACCACCTCCCCCTCTGCCGCGGCGGTGGTCCGTCCCGGTATCGGCTTCGTGAACATGACTGCCCCTTCATCGTTGGAGAGTGCCACTATCCAATGATTGGATAGTGGCACTGCCCAAGAGGAGGCGCAAGGGAAGGCACGGAACATGCGACTCTCGGAACTGAGCGAGCAGAGCGGCGTGAAGACCGCGACGATCAAGTACTACCTGCGCGAGGGGCTGCTGCACCCCGGCCGCCGGGTCACCGCCACACAGGCCGAGTACGACGAGAGCCATCTGCGCCGGCTGCGCCTGGTGCGGGCCCTGATCCAGGTGGGCCGCCTTCCCGTGGCGACGGCTCGCGAGGTCCTCTCACACATCGACGACGAGTCCCTGGGCCGGACGATCCGGCTGGGCGCGGCACTGTGGGCGCTCCCGCACGGTCCGGACCCCGACGAGGAGGCGCCGGAGACGGCCGAGGCCCGCGAGGCCGTCGAGCGGCTCCTGGACCGGATCGGCTGGGCGACGTCGCAGGAGATCGGCGCCCTCTCCCCCGCGCATCGCTCACTGGTGTCGTCGGTGGCGACACTGATCCGCCTCGGCTACCCCTGTGACGTCGATTACCTGGCCGATCAGGCCCGGCTGATGCACCAAGTCGCCGTCCAGGACCTGGACATGATGGAGACGCACCCCACGGAGTCGGAGCAGGTGGAGATCGCGGTCGCGTCGGCCGTGCTCTACGAGCCGCTGCTGATGTCCCTGCGGCGGATGGCCCAGGAGGAGGAGTCGGCCCGCCGCTACGGTCTCTGAACGGGTCCGCGGCCCGAACGGGCCGCAGGGGCAACGGCGAAGGCCCTCCACCGGGGTGAAGGGCCTTTGTCCGTCCTGCTGTTGTACCCCCGACCGGATTCGAACCGGCGCTACTGCCGTGAGAGGGCAGCGTGCTAGGCCGCTACACAACGGGGGCTTGTTTACTGCTGATTACTGCTGTTGCATTTCTGCGCTGGGCTACCAGGACTCGAACCTAGAATGACGGTACCAGAAACCGTAGTGTTGCCAATTACACCATAGCCCATGGTGTTACAAGTACCCCCGACCGGATTCGAACCGGCGCTACTGCCGTGAGAGGGCAGCGTGCTAGGCCGCTACACAACGGGGGCCCTAGCGATCCTGCATCGAGAGCGTGGGTGCGACCCAGATGATCTCGCGGGAAGGATCTGTACCCCCGACCGGATTCGAACCGGCGCTACTGCCGTGAGAGGGCAGCGTGCTAGGCCGCTACACAACGGGGGCTTGTTACTACTGATTACTGCTGTTGCATTTCTGCGCTGGGCTACCAGGACTCGAACCTAGAATGACGGTACCAGAAACCGTAGTGTTGCCAATTACACCATAGCCCACCAAAACTCAACCCCTGTGAGGGGTCTTGTTCGGCTTGCGCTTCCCGTTCGGTTCTTTCGTTCCGCTCGGGCGGCGCAGGAAGAACATTACCCGAAGGTGTCCGGCGCTCCAAAACGGGTATTGCCCGCCAGCAGTCCGGGCAGCTCGTCGAGCCCGCTGATACGGATCAGCTCGGGCCGTCCACCGCGCCCGCCCCGGTCCAGCCAGATCCCCATCAGCCCGGCGGCAACCGCCCCACCGGCGTCGATGTCCGGCTCGTTCCCCACGTACGCGACCTCCCGGGGCTCCAGCGCCAGTGCCTCGCAGCCCGCGTGGAAGGCGCCGGCCTCGGGCTTGGAGATGCCCAGCTCCACGGCGCACACCATGGCCTCGAACCGGTCCCGCACTCCGAGTCTGCGCAGCTTCCGGTCCTGGTTCTGGATACTGGCGTTCGACAGCACCGCGTGCCGGAACCCGTCCGCCAGCAGGTCCAGCACCGGCAGCACATCGGGGAAGAGCTCCCAGGCGGCCTCGTAATGGGCGATGTGCCGGGCGAACCAGTCGTCGGCCTCGGCGTCGCCCAGCGGCCGCGAGAGGAACTCCCTGACCCGGTCCCGGCGCTGCCCCTGGAAGTCGGCCTCCCCGGCGGCGAACCGCGCCCAGTGCGTGTCGGTGAGCTCCCGCCACGCGACGAGGGCCTGCTCGACGTTCTCGTATCCGTCGGGCAGGCCCTCGTGTTCGAGGTGCTTGTGCATGCCGATGCGGTCGGCGGTGGTGTAGTCGAAGATCGTGTCGTCGATGTCCCAGAGGACCGCGCGGATCGTCATACGGACCAGCGTAGGTTCCTGCGCGGTGGCCGTGAACGGCGCGGAGGGGGCGGCCTCCGGACGAACCGGCGGCCGCCCCCTCCGGGCGCGTGGTGCGGGTGCTACGCGGCCAGCCTGGCCAGCGCCGCGTCCACCCGGGCCAGGGTCTTCTCGCGGCCCAGGATCTCCAGGGACTCGAAGAGCGGCAGGCCGATGGTGCGGCCGGTGACCGCCACGCGGACCGGGGCCTGGGCCTTGCCGAGCTTCAGGCCGTGTTCCTCGCCCGCGGCGAGGATGGCGTTCTTCAGGGCGTCGGCGTTCCACTCGGCCTCGGCCAGCTTGGCGCGGGCCGTGGTGAGCAGGGCGTCGGAGCCCTCCTTCATCGCCTTGTTCCAGGACGCCTCGTCGGTCGCCGGCTCGTCCAGGAAGAGGAAGTCGACGTTGGCCGTGATGTCCGAGAGGACCGTGACGCGGGTCTGGGCGTGCGGGGCGATCTCGGCGAACTGCGCCGCGTCGAAGGACTCCGGGGCCCAGGGGGCGAACGGGGCCTTCAGCCAGGGGCCGCACGCCTCGGTGAACGCCTTCACGTCCATCTTGCGGATGTGCTCGGCGTTGATGTGCTCGCACTTCTTCAGGTCGAAGCGCGCCGGGTTGGCGTTGACGTCGGCGATGTCGAACGCGGCCACCATCTCGTCGATGGAGAAGATGTCGCGGTCCTCGGCGATGGACCAGCCCAGCAGGGAGAGGTAGTTGAGCAGCCCCTCGGGCAGGAAGCCGCGCTCGCGGTAGAGGTTGAGCGAGGCCTGCGGGTCGCGCTTGGAGAGCTTCTTGTTGCCCTCTCCCATGACGTACGGCAGGTGACCGAAGGCCGGGGTGTCCTTGGCGATGCCCAGCTCGATGAGCGCCTTGTACAGGGCGAGCTGGCGCGGGGTCGAGGAGAGCAGGTCCTCGCCGCGCAGGACGTGGGTGATCTCCATCAGCGCGTCGTCGACCGGGTTGACCAGCGTGTAGAGCGGCGCGCCGTTGGCGCGGACGATGCCGTAGTCCGGCACGTTCTCCGGCTGGAAGGTCAGCTCGCCGCGGACCAGGTCGTTGAAGGTGAGCGCCTCGTCGGGCATCCGGAAGCGGACGATGGAGGTCCGGCCCTCGGCCTCGTACGCGGCGATCTGCTCGGCGCTCAGCTCGCGGCAGTGGCCGTCGTAGCCGGACGGCCGGCCGGCGGCGCGGGCGGCGTCGCGGCGGGCGTCGAGCTCCTCGGTGGTGCAGTAGCAGTGGTAGGCGTATCCGCCCGCCAGGAGCTTCTCGGCGACGTCCCGGTAGATGTCCATGCGCTGCGACTGGCGGTACGGGGCGTGCGGGCCGCCGACCTCGGGGCCCTCGTCCCAGTCGAAGCCGAGCCAGCGCATCGAGTCCAGGAGCTGGTTGTAGGAGTCCTCGGAGTCGCGGGCCGCGTCGGTGTCCTCGATGCGGAAGACCAGGGTGCCGCCGTGGTGCCGGGCGAAGGCCCAGTTGAACAGGGCGGTGCGGACCAGGCCCACATGGGGGTTGCCGGTCGGGGAGGGACAGAAACGTACGCGGACTGGTGCGTTAACCACGCTTGATCACCTTGTTGGTGAGAGTGCCGATGCCTTCGATGGTGACGGCGACCTCGTCGCCGACATGGAGGGGTCCGACCCCTGCGGGAGTGCCGGTGAGGATCACATCGCCCGGGAGCAGCGTCATGGCTTCCGTGATGTGGACGACCAGATCCTCGATCGAGCGGATCATGTCGCTCGTACGGCCGAGTTGCCGTTGCTCTCCGTTGACCGTCGCCTGAATGGTGAGGTCGTGGGGGTCGAGGTCGGTCTCCACCCAGGGGCCGAGCGGGCAGGACGTGTCGAAGCCCTTGGCCCGGGCCCACTGCTTCTCGCGCTTCTGGGCGTCGCGGGCGGTGACGTCATTGGCACAGGTGTAGCCGAAGATGACGTCCTTCACGCGCTCGCGCGGAACTTCCCGGCACATGCGGCCGATGACCACGGCCAGCTCGGCCTCGTGGTGGAGTTCGTTGGAGAAGGAGGGGTACTCGATGGCGTCGCCGGAGCCGATCACCGAGGTGGTGGGCTTGAAGAAGGCGACGGGGACGTCCGGTACCTCGTTGCCCAGCTCCTTGGCGTGCTCCGCGTAGTTGCGGCCGATGGCCACGACCTTGTTGGGGAGCACGGGGGGCAGGAGGCGGACCTTGCTCAGCGGGACCTTGGTGCCGGAGAGCTCGAACTCGGCGTACGGGATGCCCTTGATGATGTCGAGGACGAGACCATCGGGCCCCTCGCCCTCGACGGCGCCGAAGGCGACATTGCCGTCGATGGAGAACCTGGCGATGCGCACGGGATGCTGTCGCCCCTCACTTGCTGGCTGAAGACTGACGCTCCAGGCTAACGCGTCGCCCGTCGGGAACTGCCCGATCACCGGGCGGCGCGGGCCCGACGAGCTCCGAGGGGGACGGCGTCCGGGCTACTCCGCGGCGACGGCGGCGACCGGGGCTTCCATCAGGATGGTGCGCCGGGGGTTGGCCGTCTGGGTGGGCAGGTCCACGGCGTGCTCCGGCTGCTCCGGCGTCCGCGGTCCGTCGGCGTCCTTGAGGTGCGCCAGCGTGGTGCGCCGGGGGTTGGCAATGTTGCGGAACATCATCGTCGTCTTCATCTGCCGATCGGACCCTGTCGGTTCGGGCGCCGCCCGAAGGGGCGCCGGTTGTCGGATTTGCCATCCCTGTAAAGCGTCAGGCTAAACATCCAATTCCCTCCGGAAGCCCGGAAGAGACGACGATCATCATGTGAGTTTCCTCACGACCGGGCAGACAATTCCCTCATTCCGGGCGGTCGATCATGTCGACAGAAACGGACATTACGTAACTGAATCAGCCATTCCGCTCCTGATCATGTCGACTGGGACACCCTTCACGCTTCACTGATTCGCCCGTAATCATCCGTTTTATCCATGATCACGCTCCACGGCTTGTTACTCAATCATCACAACGCGTCACCCATGTCACGGCCCGGCGTTGGGCCCTTGTTGGAGATCCGGCACTGTGCTGGAATTCCACGCACCGCCGCGGGTTTCAAGCCGGCGCGCAGGGGGCGCAACGGAGCGCCGAGTGGCGGCGGGAAGGGGAAGGACGCCGGTCACTCACGACCACCATGGGGCGGGTACAACGCTCCACGACGCCGACACCGTCCTACCGCCCAGCGGGAGGACGCCTGGTCCAGAGGTTGCGACGCTAGTGCAGGGACGTTTCAAGAGGGATGGCAGCGCTGCGGCGGAGCAGGAGCCGCACGGCGGGACCGACCGCGGCTCCTCGGCCCAGCACGCCCAGAACCCCGGGCCTGCCGCGGCCGGTGACAGTGGCGACCGCGCCCAGCGCCCCGGTGCAGCGGCGGGCGGCGACACGGATCCGAGCACGTCGGCCAAGTCCCGGGGGTCCGTCAGCACCGGCTCCCGAGTCGCTCTTCGCAACTGGCGCATCAGCACCCGTCTGGTCTCCCTGCTCGCCCTCCCCGTGGTCGCCGCGACCACGCTGGGTGGTCTGCGGATCAACGAGTCCATGAACGACATCCAGCAGCTGGACCACATGCAGCTGCTGACCCGGATGACCAAGCAGGCGACGTCGCTGGCGCAGGCGCTCCAGGAGGAGCGCGACCGTTCGGCCGGTCCGCTGGCCAACGGGGTGAAGGCCGACGACTTCAAGGTCACCGAGCCCCGCAAGAAGACCGACCGGGCGAAGACGGCCTTCCTCGACGCGACCACCTCGATCAGCGACCCCACCGGCGACGAGGCCCTCGAAGGCATCTATTCGAGCGTCACCCAGATCGCGAGCCAGCTCGCCGACATCCGCAACATCCGCAAGACGGCGTACGCCGACGGCACCCCGAGCCTCCAGACCGTCGACCAGTACAGCCAGCTGATCACCTCGCTGCTGAGCCTCTCGCAGGACATGGCGCAGGCGACCAGCAACTCCGAGATGATCAAGCGGACCCGGGCGCTCGCGGCCTTCTCCTCCGCCAAGGAGTACGCCTCGGTCCAGCGGGCGATCATCGCCGCCGCGCTGCCCGGCGGCAACGACAAGCAGCCGCACCTCGACGAGAACGACAAGCAGTTCGGCCGCGCCGCGCTGCGCAAGGAGGCCTCGGCCCTCCGCTCCTTCAAGGCGGTGTACAAGGCGACCGGCAACAACGCCGAGGAGCTGACCGCCACGCTCGACGAGGGCAACCCGGAGATCAAGGCCGCCAACACCTACGCGAAGAAGGTGCTGGACAGCCCCTCGGGCATGACCGGCACCGCGCGCCGCTCCTACCTGGACTGGTACGACCAGAGCTCCACCAAGATCCAGGCCATGAAGACCATCGAGGAGACCCTCCTCAGCGACATGGAGGGCAAGGCCCGCGAGCTCCGCGACGAGTCGAAGCGCGAAGCGATCATCAGCGGTGCGCTCATCCTGCTGGTGCTCGGTGTCTCGCTGGTCGGCGCCTTCGTCGTCGCCCGGTCGATGATCCGCTCGCTGCGCCGCCTCCAGGACACCGCTACGCGCGTCGCGCAGGACCGTCTGCCCGAGCTCGTCAAGCAGCTCTCCGAGGCCGACCCGCAGGACGTGGACACCTCGGTCGAGTCGGTCGGTGTGCACTCCCGGGACGAGATCGGCAAGGTGGCCGCGGCCTTCGACGACGTGCACCGCGAGGCCGTCCGCCTCGCCGCCGAGCAGGCCCTTCTGCGGGGCAACGTCAACGCGATGTTCACCAACCTCTCGCGCCGCAGCCAGGGCCTCATCCAGCGTCAGCTCTCGCTCATCTCCGAACTGGAGTCGCGCGAGGCCGACCCGGACCAGCTCTCCTCGCTCTTCAAGCTCGACCACCTCGCGACCCGCATGCGCCGTAACGGCGAGAACCTCCTCGTCCTCGCGGGCGAGGAGCCGGGCCGCCGGTGGACCCGCCCCGTCCCGCTGGTCGACGTGCTGCGTGCCGCCGCCTCCGAGGTGGAGCAGTACGAGCGCATCGAGCTGGCGGCGGTGCCCGCCACCGAGGTCGCCGGCCGCGTGGTCAACGACCTCGTCCACCTGCTCGCCGAGCTGCTGGAGAACGCCACGTCGTTCTCCTCCCCGCAGACGAAGGTCCGGGTCACCGGCCACGCGCTGCCCGACGGGCGGGTGCTGGTCGAGATCCACGACACCGGCATCGGCCTCTCCCCCGAGGACCTCGCCGCGATCAACGAGCGGCTCGCCTCGCCGCCCACCGTGGACGTCTCGGTCTCCCGCCGCATGGGTCTGTTCGTGGTCGGCCGGCTGTCGCTGCGTCACGGCATCCGGATCCAGCTGCGGCCCTCCGACTCCGGTGGCACGACCGCGCTGGTCATGCTGCCCGTCGATGTCGCGCACGGCGGCAAGCAGCCGGTTCCCAAGCAGGCACCCGGACAGCAGTCCGGTGCCCCCGGCGGTCTGCTCGCCGGCAACGGCGCCCCGGGCACGGGCAACGGCTCCCGTCCCGGCCTCGGCGGCCCGTCCTCGGGCCCGGCCGGCCGGCTCGCCTCGGGTCCGAACGCCTCGCGCGGCCAGGTCGGTGCGGGCTCCGCGCCGCGCGCCGCGCTGCCCTCCCGCGACGGCGGCCCCCGCCACCAGGCGGCCCAGCAGAACCAGCAGGGACAGGGTCAGCAGAACGCCGGATTCCAGTCCGCCGGGCTGTCCGGCACCGGTCCGCAGGACACCTCCCGCCCGGAGCCGCAGCGTCACGGCGGCGGCCTCGCCGGCGCCTTCGGCAACGGCGCCCGCCTCGGTGCCCGCGGCCAGGGCGACGGACCGGGCCGTACGGACTCGGGCCGCCCCGACCTGTTCGGCCAGAACCGCCAGACCCCGGATCGCCAGGACCAGAACGGCCCGCAGGGCAACGGCCCCGCCCCGTGGCAGCAGCCCTCCCAGCAGCCGCAGCAGGCCCGGCAGAACCCGGTCGGCCAGGGCGGCTTCCAGCCGCCCGCCGGCCAGGACGGCCCCGGCCGTCAGCTGCCCCCGGTCGGCGGCCCGCGCGCCGAGCTGCCCGGCGGCAATCCGCAGCCGCAGCGTCCGCAGACCACCAGCTGGGGCACCGAGGAGCCGTCCGCGCCGCGGCAGACTCCGCTGGACGCCCCGCGCGGTCACGAGGACCCCGAGTCCACCGGCCAGTTCCAGCGGCCGATGAACCCGCCGCTCACGCCGCGGATGCCCATGGACGACCGGCAGGGCCCCGGCTCCACCGCCGAGTTCGCCCGCCCGGACTTCTCCGCCCCGGCCCCGCAGCCCTACGGCTCGCAGGACCGGTCCGGCCAGGACCCGGCGAGCACCGGGCAGTTCGCCCGCCCCGACTTCGGACAGCAGCAGCCCGCCCGGTCCCAGGACCAGGGTCTGCCGGCGCCGCGTCAGCGCGGCCGGGACGACGAGGACTTCGGAGCCCCGCGTCCCACCGCCGCGCCCGGCGGCGACGCGCAGTACCGCCCGGTCCTGCCCCCGCAGCCGCAGCCCGAGGCGCTGCCTCCGGCGGCCGGCCCCGGGGACGGTCGCACGCCGCTGTACGACACCCTGGAGACGAACTGGTTCCACGGCCCGCAGCCGGGCGGCCAGCAGCCGCCCGCCGAGCCGCAGGCACCCGCGCCCGTCCACCAGCAGCAGCCGGCCCAGGAGCCCTCCGCTCCCGCGGCGCCGCGCCGCACCGGGGACGACCCGGGCAGCACCACAAGTTCCTGGCGCCCCTCGCCGAACGACGAACTCGTACGGCAGGCGGAGCGGGTCAAGAAGCCCGCGGCAGGCGGAGTCACCACTTCCGGACTGCCGCGCCGAGTGCCTCGCGCCAACCTGGTGCCGGGCACCGCTCAGCAGCAGAACCACCAGTCCGGTCCGCAGGTGTCACGTGCCCCCGATGATGTACGCGGGCGGTTGACCAATCTCCGCCGGGGCATCCAGCAAGGGCGGCAGGCCAACAACGGCCAGTCGACCGGCAGTTTCCCACTCGGCCCCACTCACCAGCAGGAGCGTTAGTTGAGCCCGATGAGTCAGGCCGCACAGAATCTGAACTGGTTGATCACCAACTTCGTGGACAACACCCCCGGGGTGTCGCACACGGTGGTGGTCTCCGCCGACGGACTCCTGCTGGCCATGTCCGAAGGATTTCCCCGTGACCGCGCCGACCAGCTTGCGGCCGTCGCCTCCGGGCTGACCTCGCTGACCGCGGGCGCCTCCCGGATCTTCGAGGGCGGTGCCGTCAGCCAGACCGTGGTGGAGATGGAACGCGGGTTCCTCTTCCTGATGTCCATCTCGGACGGCTCCTCACTGGCCGTTCTCGCCCACCCGGACGCCGACATCGGCCTGGTCGGGTACGAGATGGCCCTGCTGGTCGACCGTGCGGGCAGTGTCCTCACCCCCGACCTCCGTGCCGAGCTCCAGGGCAGCCTGCTCCACTAGGCGGCCCCGGATCGATGACAGACTCGATTGCCCCAGGTAATGCCCTCATCCCTCGCCCGTCCGGCCGCTTAGAGCCCCCCACCGGCCCCTTCAGACGGCAAGCCGACGTACTGCTGTCACGCCCGGAGGATTCATGACCCCGCCACCCGCCTCACCCGATCCGTACGGCGCACTGCACCACGCGTCGTACGACGGTGAAGGCGACCAGCCACTGGTCCGCCCGTACGCCATGACCGGTGGCCGGACCCGGCCGCGCTACCAGCTCGCCATAGAGGCCCTGGTCTCCACCACGGCCGACCCCGCGCATCTGGGGACACTGCTCCCCGAGCACCAGCGGATCTGCCACCTCTGCCGCGAGGTCAAGTCGGTGGCGGAGGTCTCGGCGCTGCTGTCGATGCCGCTCGGTGTGGCCCGGATTCTCGTCGCGGACCTGGCGGAAGCCGGCATGGTGGCCATCCACCAGCCGGGCAATGGAGAGGCCGGCGGCGCGCCGGATGTGACACTGCTCGAAAGGGTGCTCAGTGGACTTCGCAAGCTCTAGCGGCGGTGCGGCCCGGGCCACCACCTCGGCGAAGATCGTGGTGGCCGGGGGCTTCGGCGTGGGCAAGACCACGTTCGTCGGTGCCGTCTCGGAGATCAACCCGTTGCGTACGGAGGCCGTGATGACGTCCGCGTCCGCGGGCATCGACGACCTCACGCACACCGGGGGCAAGACGACGACGACCGTCGCCATGGACTTCGGTCGTATCACCCTGGACCAGGACCTGATCCTGTACCTCTTCGGTACGCCCGGACAGGACCGCTTCTGGTTCATGTGGGACGACCTGGTCCGCGGCGCCATCGGCGCCGTCGTCCTCGTCGACACCCGCCGCCTCGCCGACTGCTTCCCCGCCGTCGACTACTTCGAGAACAGCGGCCTGCCGTTCGTCATCGCCCTCAACGGCTTCGACGGACACCAGCCCTACACCCCCGACGAGGTCCGCGAAGCCCTCCAGATCGGCCCGGACACGCCGATCATCACGACGGACGCGCGGCACCGCGCGGACGCCAAGAGCGGTCTGATCACGCTCGTGGAGCACGCCCTCATGGCCCGGCTCAAGTAAGCACAAGTCGGTATTGCCATACGGTAGTTACCGTAGTCGGACGGGGGTGGACTGTGTCCTTTGACACGATCCACCCCCGTATTCATAACGTTTCGAAAGAGAATTGCCCAGCGTTCGACACCCGCCGCATCCGAACGGTGCCACTGCGCTCACCTGAGCCCCGCCTTTTGACGGGGCTCGTTCTTTATGCCCGTTTTATCTGAGGTCTGCGCCACTCGGAATGACAGATTCCGACTGTTTGGAACGCGACCGGTCCCCGTGCTGGAATTCGACGAACTCCCGAGTAGTACGGCCCTGAACGAAATACGGCACAACGTAGGTGCCGACGCCGAGAGGTTGTTGGTCGAGTGAGGCGAGGCAACGCGGGCTCCACGGCGCAGCAGGAGCGGGGCAACTTCACCCCGCCGCCGCGCGCCGCGGCGTCCATTGCGGACGCGTCCGGTACGGCGGTGTCCGACGGCGGCACCAGCCGGCTGTCGCCGCGCAACTGGCGGGTGCCCACCCGGCTGAACGCGATTCTCCTGATCCCCGTCCTGGTCGGCCTGGTCATGGGCGGATTCCAGGTGAAGGGGTCGATCGACACCTGGCGCGAGGCCCAGGACGCCGAGAAGACCGCGCTGATCGTGCGCGCGGCCGCCGAGTACGGCCAGGCGCTGCTGAACGAGCGCGACCTCTCCGCCCAGCCGCTGCTGTCCAACAAGCGGGACGCCGACATCATCGGGGAGGCCCGGGCCACCACCGACGCGGCCGCGAAGAAGTTCGACGCGGCCGTGAAGGGCATGCCCGGGAAGCAGGGCCTGGAGCGGCGCCTCCAGCTGCTCCGGCTGGAGGAGCCCACCCTTCCCGAGCTGCGCAAGGCCGCCTTCGCCGAGGCCATGGACCCGGTGAAGACGGAGGAGGGCTACGTCAAGGTCCAGCACTCGCTGATGGAGTTCAGCAACGAGCTGGGGCTGGGCACCGGCAACATCACCAGCTACGGCCGTACGGTCTACGCGATCGAGCTCGCCAAGGCTGCAGAATCGCTTCAGCGCTCCATCGGCATGCACCTGCTGGTGCGTCCCAGCCAGGAGAAGGCCAAGTTCGACGCCCAGGTCAAGGCCTTCGGCTCGTACAACTACCTGGAGCAGATCGCGCTCGGCGAGTTCGTCTCCGGCGGTACGGAGGCCGACGCGGCCCGGCTGAAGCAGGTCATGTCCGCCAAGGCGGACGAGGGCGCGCGGGACCTGAAGCAGGCCGAGAAGGAGGCGGACGCGGCGGGAACCCCGTTCGTCGCCCCGCCCAGCATCGACGGCTCGGTCTTCGACGGCATGGCCCAGCAGATCGGGCAGGGCAAGTCGCCCGAGAAGCTGGCCGCGAAGGGCATCACCCCGGAGACCTGGATGGCGGCCGCCACCGCCAAGTTCGACGGCTACACCACGGTCCAGGACGAGCTCGTCGACAAGGCGGTGGCCGAGGCCGCGGACATCTCGTCCGGCGCCAGGACCGACGCCGTCGTCAACGCCGCGGTCGTGATCGTCTCCCTGCTGGCCGCCTTCGTGCTGGCCGGGCTCATGGCCCGGCAGATGAGCCGCTCGATGCGCCGGCTGCGTACCGCCGCCTTCGGGATCGCCGAGCAGCGGCTGCCGATGCTGGTCGACCAGCTCTCCCGGGCCGAGCCGGGCCGGGTGGACACCCGGGTCCAGCCGATCCCGATCCACAGCCGCGACGAGATCGGTGAGGTCGCCCGCGCCTTCGACCAGGTGCACCGCGAGGCGGTCCGGCTGGCGGCCGAGCAGGCCATGCTGCGGGGCAACGTCAACGCGATCTTCACCAACCTCTCGCGCCGCAACCAGTCGCTGATCGAGGGCCAGCTGACCCTCATCACCGACCTGGAGAACAACGAGGCCGACCCGGACCAGCTGGAGAACCTCTTCCGGCTGGACCATCTGGCCACCCGCATGCGCCGCAACGGCGAGAACCTCCTGGTGCTGGCCGGCGAGGAGCCGGGCCGCCGCTGGAACCAGCCGGTCCCGCTGGTCGACGTGCTGCGTGCCGCCGCCTCCGAGGTGGAGTCGTACGAGCGCATCGAGCTCGCCGGGGTGCCCGAGACCGAGATCCACGGCCAGTCGGTCACCGACCTCGTGCATCTGCTGGCCGAGTTGCTGGAGAACGCCACCACGTTCTCCTCGCCGCAGACCAAGGTGCGGGTCACCGCGACCCGGCTGCCCGACGGCCGCGTGATGATCGAGATCCACGACAAGGGCATCGGCCTCACCGCCGAGGACTTCGCCGACATCAACCACAAGCTGGCCAACCCGCCGACGGTGGACGCCGCGGTGTCGCAGCGGATGGGTCTGTTCGTGGTCGGCCGGCTCTCCGACCGGCACGGCATCCGGGTCCAGCTGCGCCCCTCGGGCGAGCAGGCCGGAACCACCTCGCTGGTCATGCTGCCGGACGCGATCACCCACGGCGGCGGTGGCGAACCGTCCGCCCCGGCCGACGACTTCACCGTCTCCTCGATCATTCCGGAGCAGCAGAGCTTCGAGCAGCCGCCGTCCCAGCCGCACCTGCGCACGGCGGCGGAGCTGGGCTTCGACGACTCGCGCTACGAGCAGCCCTCGGCGGACTCCTCCCAGCTGGACCCGGTGGGCCGTTCGCTGATGCGTGAGGAGCGGCGGGCGGCGCTGGGGGCGCAGACGGCGGGCGAGCACCCGCAGGATCCGTACACCGACGGCCAGTACGCCGAAGGCCGGTTCACCGACGGCCGGTTCGCGGACGGCGGGTACGCCGGGAACGGGTACGGCCAGGAGCCGCAGCAGGACATCCGGCAGGAGCAGTACGAGCAGGCTCCGTACCAGGGCGGCTACGAGCCCTACCCCGCCGACGCGGGCGTCGCCCGGCAGCCCGGACAGGATCTGCCCGGTGGTTATGCGGAGGGCGGGTACGCCGCCGGTGCGGTCCCGCAGCCGTCCTACGAGGAGCAGTTCGCTCCCCGGCCCCAGCAGGACGACTGGCCGGAACAGGGCGCCTACCAGGGGACGTACGAGCCCCCGGCAATGGTGGAAGCGGAATCCGCCCCGAGCGCCCCCGCAGAGCCGCAGGAGCGCGTAGGCTTCGACCGTCCGGGGCCCACGCCCGACTCCGGTCACGAGCTGACCGAAGCCGGTCTGCCGCGCCGGGGCGGTCAGCAGCACTGGCAGCCCACCGGCCGCGGGAACAGCCGGCCCGTCGCCGCGCAGCAGCAGCCGCAGCAGGAGGAAGTGCCGCAGCAGCCGTCGCCCGCGCAGCAGGACGGAGACGGCTCCGACGACTGGCGCTCGGCCAACGACGAGCGCTGGGAGCGGGCCGAGAAGCTCCGGGAGCCGAAGGCGGGCGGGATCACCCCGTCCGGTCTCCCCCGGCGGGTGCCCAAGGCCAACCTGGTCGAGGGCACGGCCGAGCAGACCTTGCAGGGCGGCCCTCAGGTTTCCCGCGCCCCCGAGGACGTCCGCGGCAGGTTGAGCAACCTGCGGCGGGGTGTGCTCCGGGGACGCAGCGCGGGTTCGGACGACAGTAATACCTACAACCAGGAGCGTTAGTGTGAGCCCGATGAGCCAGGCGGCGCAGAATCTGAACTGGTTGATCACCAACTTCGTGGACAACACCCCCGGGGTGTCGCACACGGTGGTGGTCTCCGCCGACGGACTCCTGCTGGCCATGTCCGAGGGATTCCCCCGTGACCGCGCCGACCAGCTGGCGGCCGTCGCCTCCGGGCTGACCTCGCTGACCGCGGGTGCCTCGCGGATCTTCGAGGGCGGCGCGGTGAATCAGACCGTTGTGGAGATGGAGCGCGGATTCCTCTTCATCATGTCCATTTCCGACGGATCATCTCTTGCCGTTCTTGCACATCCGGATGCCGATATCGGTCTGGTTGGGTACGAAATGGCTCTTCTCGTCGACCGTGCCGGCAGTGTCCTCACCCCGGACCTCCGTGCCGAACTGCAAGGAAGTCTTCTTAACTAGTAGACAGACAGTGCGTTTCACGCCACCGGGCCATAAGGTGCGGTGGCGCGGCCCACTGAGACCGGGACCGGCAGGAGGAGGAATCGTGGACACACCGACAGGCGGGCACCAGTACGACGGTGGCCGACAGGTACCGGGTGAGCACGGCGACAACCGGTTCAACTTCCCCTCCGCACCCAGCGGACAGGGCGCCCAGCAGCCTTACCGGCCCTATCAGCAGCAGCCGCAGCAGCCTCCGCGGCCGCCGCACGACGCCCAGCAGGGTTCCGGGTGGCCGACGCAGCGTCCGCACCGCTACGACTCGCCCCGGGCGCCCCGTATCCAGCCGGTCCAGCCGCGGCAGACCCCCGAGCCTGCCGCGCCCTCCGCGCACAATCCGCTGGTTCGTCCGTACGCCATGACCGGCGGCCGGACCCGACCGCGCTACCAACTCGCCATTGAGGCGTTGGTCAGTACCACGGCCGATCCGTCCCGGCTGCAAGGGCAGTTGCCCGAGCACCAGCGGATCTGCCGGCTGTGCTTCGAGATCAAGTCGGTCGCCGAGATTTCGGCACTGCTCTCGATCCCGCTCGGCGTTGCCCGGATCCTCGTAGCCGACCTGGCAGAGGCCGGACTCGTCGCTATCCATCAGCCCGGCGGCGACGAGTCCGCCGGCGGCCAGCCAGATGTGACACTGCTCGAAAGGGTGCTCAGTGGACTTCGCAAGCTCTAGCGGCGGAGCAGCCCGCTCCACTACCTCGGCGAAGATCGTGGTGGCAGGGGGCTTCGGCGTGGGTAAGACCACGTTCGTCGGTGCCGTCTCGGAGATCAATCCGCTGCGCACCGAAGCCGTGATGACGTCCGCGTCCGCGGGCATCGACGACCTGACGCACACCGGGGACAAGACCACCACGACGGTGGCGATGGACTTCGGTCGTATCACCCTGGACCAGGACCTGATCCTGTACCTCTTCGGTACGCCCGGACAGGACCGCTTCTGGTTCATGTGGGACGACCTGGTCCGCGGCGCCATCGGCGCCGTCGTCCTCGTCGACACCCGCCGCCTCGCCGACTGCTTCCCCGCCGTCGACTACTTCGAGAACAGCGGCCTGCCGTTCGTCATCGCCCTCAACGGCTTCGACGGACACCAGCCCTACACCCCCGACGAGGTCCGCGAAGCCCTCCAGATCGGCCCGGACACGCCGATCCTGACGACGGACGCGCGGCACCGCGCGGACGCCAAGAGCGCGCTGATCACGCTCGTGGAGCACGCCCTCATGGCGCGCCTGCGGTAGGACCCCCGGTCCGGACATACGGAAAGGGCCCCGCACTCCCGAAGGAGTGCGGGGCCCTTTCGCGCGTCGTCCGTCAGCCCTGCCAGGAGTGCGGGGCGCGGAAGCCCGGCGTGCGCTCCAGGCGGCGCCAGCCGGCGGTGTTGCGGCCCCGGTGGGCGGGGGGTGCGGCGGGCTGGGCCGCGGCGCGGGCGAGCAGGACCGCGGTTATCGCGGCCAGCTCCTCGGGGTCGGCGAGACCCTTCTCGACGCGCAGCACGGACTCGGCGGCAGTGCTCATGGGTTGTTTCTCCGTCTTCTCGGCAGGTCTTCGCGGGCTCGGCAGGGGTGCTGCGCGGTGCGGACTACTGCGGGGGGTTGCCGTGCTTGCGGGACGGCAGGTCGGCGTGCTTGGAACGGAGCATGGCGAGCGAGGCGATCAGCACCTCGCGGGTCTCGGCGGGGTCGATGACGTCGTCGACCAGGCCGCGCTCGGCTGCGTAGTACGGATGCATCAGTTCCGCCTTGTACTCCTTGACCATGCGCTTGCGCATGGCTTCCGGGTCCTCGGCGTCGGCGATCTGCCGACGGAAGATGACGTTGGCGGCGCCCTCGGCGCCCATCACCGCGATCTCGTTGGTCGGCCAGGCGTACGTCAGATCCGCACCGATGGACTGGCTGTCCATCACGATGTACGCACCGCCGTACGCCTTGCGCAGGATCAGCGAGATCCTCGGCACCGTGGCGTTGCAGTACGCGTAGAGCAGCTTCGCACCGTGCCGAATGATTCCACCGTGCTCCTGATCGACCCCGGGCAGAAAGCCGGGTACGTCCAAAAGAGTGATGATGGGGATGTTGAATGCATCACACATCTGGACGAAGCGGGCCGCCTTCTCGGAGGCTTCGATGTCCAGGACGCCGGCGAGGGTCTGCGGCTGGTTGGCGACGATGCCGACGACCTGCCCGTCCATCCGGGCCAGGGCGCAGACGATGTTGCGGGCCCAGCGCTCGTGGACCTCCAGGTAGTCGCCGTCGTCGACGAGCTCCTCGATGACCTTGTGCATGTCGTACGGGCGGTTGCCGTCGGCCGGGACCAGGTCCAGCAGGACGTCGCCGCGCCGGTCGGCGGGGTCGTCGCTCTCGGCGGCGGGCGGGTTCTCGCGGTTGTTGGAGGGCAGCATCCCGATCAGGTAGCGGACCTCGGCGATGCAGGTCTCCTCGTCGTCGTACGCGAAGTGCGCGACGCCGGAGGTCTCGGCGTGCACGTCCGCGCCGCCCAGCCCGTTCTGGGTGATCTCCTCACCGGTGACCGCCTTCACCACGTCCGGTCCGGTGATGAACATCTGGGAGGTCTCGCGGACCATGAAGACGAAGTCGGTCAGCGCCGGGCTGTAGGCCGCGCCGCCCGCGCACGGGCCGAGCATCACGCTGATCTGCGGGATCACGCCCGAGGCCCGGGTGTTGCGCTGGAAGATCCCGCCGTAACCGGCGAGCGCGGAGACACCCTCCTGGATACGGGCGCCGGCGCCGTCGTTCAGGGAGACCAGCGGCGCACCGGCCGAGATGGCCATGTCCATGATCTTGTGGATCTTCGTGGCGTGGGCCTCGCCCAGCGCACCGCCGAAGATCCGGAAGTCGTGCGCGTACACGAAGACCGTGCGGCCGTCGACCGTGCCCCAGCCGGTGATGACACCGTCGGTGTACGGCTTCTTCTCCTCCAGGCCGAACCCCGTCGCCCGGTGCCGGCGCAGCTGCTCGACCTCCTTGAACGAACCCTCGTCCAGCAGCAGCGCGATGCGCTCACGCGCCGTCAGCTTGCCCTTGGCGTGCTGCGCCTCGGTCGCCCGGTCACTCGGTCCGCGACGGGCCTGCTCACGCAGCGCCAGCAGTTCGGCCACCCGGCCACGGGTGTCGCTCGGCTCGCCCGGGGTTTCGTCCACAACGGTCATGTACCGACCCTACGAAGCCGGGCAAGTAAACCCTGCCGTCGACTCCGTACAGTCTCCTGACCGGTTTCCTGGCGGAGCCCGACAGAATCCGGAGGGCGTGCAGGCGAAGTACCAGCCGGTACCGGTCAGTCTTTGTGCGAGTCCGACAAAAGCTCACTGTGGTCTGCTGCACACCCCGGTCAGCCTCGGGGTGTGGGCCGGTTGGGCGTTCTGGACCCGCTGGACGTCGTCCAGCCGGTCTTGCACCGGGGCCCCGGGGTGGGCCATGGTCAGCAGCACCGCCTCGTAGAAGGCGTCCCGCACGGCGGCGGGCATCACGTCCGAGGCGTCCAGACAGAGCGGCACCCGCTGGTCGGTGAGGCGGTCGCTGATCTGCTTCTCGACCGTGCCCTTCCGGGCCGGCACGTCGGAGTCCGGCGAGAATACCCCGGCCCTGCGGCCCCACTCCTCCTGGGCCGGGCGCGAGGTGAGCCGGGTGAGCAGGTCGCGGGCCGGTGCGGAGCCGCTGAAGAGTGCCGCGAAGTCGGCGGACACCTCGCGGCCCTTGATCCTCGGACCGGAGGGCAGCAGCGGCGCGGAGTCCGTGAAGGCGGCCCGTCCGCCGCGCGCCCCATAGAAGGAGCGGGCGAAGGAGCCCTGGTGCTCCAGGTCGCAGCCGCCGTCGAAGAGCAGTCCGTGGCCGCCGGACCGGCCCCGGTGGTCGCGGCGCATCGACCGGCCGGCGGTGTCGGGGTCCTGGGCCAGCAGTCCGGCCCACAGGCTCCAGGCGTTGACCACCGGGGTGTCCGTCCACTTCATGGTTCCGGTCGCCCATCGCTCGTACAGCACCGGGCCCGCCGTCTGCAGGATCAGGTCCTCGATCCAGTCGCTGCCCGGCCAGCCCGAGGCGCCGTCGTCGCCCATGCCGACGCACCAGGAGGCCAGCGGGGCGGGGCCGGCAGGGGGCGGGCGGTCCTTGCGGTACCAGACGATGCTCTTGAGGTCGGCCTTGAGCGGCACCCAGAGGTCGGCCTCTATCCCCCTGGCCTCCGGCTGCCAGGGCCTGCCGTACTTCGCGGCGGCGCCCTTCGCGCCCAGCGGGTGCAGCCGCCGCTCCGCGGCGTACTCGACGAGGTCCCCGACGCCCGGCAGGATCGCGATGTCGGGCGGGTTGCCCGCCTGCACCGCGGCGAGCAGGACCTCCCGGCTGGCGGCGGTGCCCTGGTAGGTGTAGGGGGTGCCGAGGGTGTCCAGCACCGCCTTGAACTGCTTCTCCTGGTCGTCGGTCCACGGGCCGAGGATCGTCACCCTCGGCTGTTCGTCGCCGCTGCCGGGTGCGGCGAGACCGCAGCCCGCCGCGGCCAGCGCCAGACACAGCAGGAGCAGAACGGCTCGGGCGGGCACCCTCATCCGGTCCTCCAGTAGTCGGCGTTCAGGTGCCGGCCGATGCCTACCGCGGGCAGCAGCACGACCAGGGCGGCGGCCGCGAGCGCCCCGTAGTACATACCGCTCTGCCAGTCCCGGGCGGCCAGCCCGGCACGCACCCGCGTCCCCATGTCGGTGACGGCCTGCTGGGATCCGGCCAGATCGGTGTGGTGCCCGGCCTGCTGCTCGATCCGGACCAGCCCGTCGCGGGCCGCCTCCAGCCGGTCCTGTGTCTCGCTCGTCGCGATCAGCGGGCCCGTGGCCAGGAAAACGACGGCCAGCAGCGAGACCAGCAGGCAGAGATCGAGGCTGTGACCGCAGCGGGTGCGCAGCACCCACAGCGCGGAGAGCGTGATCAGGACCATGGCCAGCAGGCCGAGTTCCGCGACCACCCAGCCGGACCACTGCACGGGGCTCATCGTGCTGAGGGTGCCGACCCTGGCCATCTGGTGCCCCTGGAGGACGTCCAGCCGCGGCACCACCCCGGTGCCCTCGCGGGTGAGCAGTGTCTCGGCCTCCGCGAACTTCTCCTGCTGCATCAGAGGGTCCGTCACGTACTTCACCGCGCCGGGGGTGATGGAGCTGCTGTACGAGGTGAGCACCCCGTTCACCGTTTCGAGCACCCCGCGGCCGCGGTCCCCGTCGATCTGCACGTCGGAGAGCCGGGACAGGCCCTGGTCGGCGGCGGCGAGCTGGTTCTCGTACCGCGCACCGGCGCCGACCACGTCGGCGATGCCGTTGTCCAGGGATGCCACGGCCTCCTTGTGGGCGCGCAGCAGGGCGAGCTGGGTGGCGGCCACGCCCTGCACGGCCGGGGCACCGCGGGTGCGCATCTCGCCCGCCGAGATCTGGACCTCGCGGTACGAGACGAGCAGGGCGCTCATCGAGACCAGCGCGGCCGCCAGCATCGCGGCCAGATGGCGCTCCAGCAGCCGCCGGGTCCGGGAGCGGTAGGCGTTCCCGTCCGTCCGGGCCGGTCCTGGGCTCACAGCCGCCTCCCGCAGTCGATGCAGAACCCGGCCGCGGGCCCGGCCGGGTGGTGGCAGTCCGGGCAGCGGGGCTCCGGGCCGGACACCGGGAGTCCGGGCAGTTCCACCGGGTGCCCGGAGGTGATGTTGAGCAGCCCCCGGCGGACGGTGCCCGCGTCGACGGCCGGTCCGATCCTGACCCGTCCCTGCGGGCCGTCCACGATCCGGGCGACCTTGCGGACCTCGTCCAGCACCCAGTCGGCGGCGATCTCGGTGGCGAGCCGGACGGCCAGTCCGAGCTGTGCCTCGGCCCGTTCGCGGCTGTCCAGGTCGAGGGCGGTGTACCCGTGGTTGAGGGCGGTCCGCATCTGGGTGGAGACGTTCATGGTGTGGATGTCGCGGCCGACCGCGCCGGAGACGCGTGCGGTGTCCGCGGCGGTGCCCGCCGGCAGCCAGCGGACCACGACCGGTTCGACGGCTCCGCCGACGGCGACCTCGGCGAGCTGGAGGGGCACGCCCAGCGGGTCGTGGCCGGCGTCGGCCCGCAGGGTGAGGAGGTAATCGCGGGACTCCGGCTGCCACTGGTGGGTGCGGAACTCCAGCCGGTGCGGGCCGTTGCGGACCCGGTCCGGCTCCAGCCGCTGCTGGTGCGGCGCGGTCTCGGTCAGCGTCACTTCCCGTACCGCCGGGCGCACGCTCACCTCGATGGGGAGTTCGGGGCTGCGGACCCTGCGGAGCCGGTCCAGGGCGGTGGCCATGGCGGGGGCGAAGTCGTCGGGCGAGGAGGCCGCGGTGCCGTGCAGCCGTGTCGCGACGGCGAGCAGCGGGACCGGATCCCAGCCCGCTCCGGGTGCGATGACGTCGGCGGTGAACTTGCCTTCGCCCCGGGCGAGTTCGAGGCTCAGGGCACTGTCCGGGCGGGTCGCGTCGTCGCCGTCGCCCCGGCTGCCGCCGTCGGTGACGAGGATCAGGTGCCGTACCGGGAGGGCGCGTTCGGCGAAGAGTTCGCGCGCTCTGGCCAGCCAGGTGGTGTATCCGGCCGGGGCCCGTCCCTGGGCGGACGCGGCGATCCGGCCGACGCTGAACGCGGCCCGGCGCCGGTCGTCGGGGCCGGCCAGCGCCCACCGGCCGCGCAGCGGGTAGCACTGCTCGGCGCCACCGCCCAGCACGGTGTACGAAAGCCCGTCGGGCAGTGCGTCCACTGTCCCGGACAGTGCGGCGACGGCCGCGTCACGGCGCTCGGCACTCACGTCCACCGCGACGACCAGCGCGATGTCGACGGCCGGCACCCGGTCGCGGGGCCCGGCGGCGAACGCCCGGACCCGCACATGGGCGTCGATCCGGGCGTCCCGGTCGGGCCGCTGCTTCTTCGCGACCTGGACGGTGAGGCCGATCCCGAGTCCGGGCGTCGCGGCGGTGCGGCCCATCAGCTGCCTCCGGGGGTACGGCGTCGGGGCGGGAACCAGAAGCGGGTCTGCGGGCGGACGGCGTGTGAGAGGTCGATGAGCTTCTCGTGGTCGGCGGTGTCCCGGCACTGCCGGGCCATCCAGCGGTAGCAGCGTGCCAGTTCCTCCCGTACGGCCCGCTCCCCGGGCACCGGTGCCGGTGGCAGTCCGCGCCGCCACCAGCGGTCGTCGGGGGGCGGCTCGCCGGCCGCGGCCCGGACCGCGTCGAGCTTCCATTCGTAGAGTTCGGTGCGCAGCAGCCGGGCCGATTCGTCGCCGGTGACCACGGACGCCGGATGCCGTCCGGGGCCGCCCTCGCGCAGCGGCACCGCGGCGAGCACGGCGTCGATCCGCCGTGTCCCGGGCAGCGGCCGTCCGCCCGCCGCGAGCCGGGCCGCCCGGATGCGCAGCGCGGCGATCCGGGCGACGGTGTGGTCCCGCGACTCGTCGGGCACCAGGTCCAGGACCTCGGCGGCGGCGTCCCGGTCGCCGCGTTCCAGGGCCAGCCTGGCCAGGCCCAGCGCGGCACCGACGTGGGAGGGATTGCGGGCGTGCACGGCCCGGAAGAGTTCGTACGCCGACGGGATCGGACCGGCCCGGCGGTCCGGGCCGAGCTGCTCCGCGACATAGGCCAGGGCCAGCTTCGCGGCGTACTCGCCGGGCAACGCGCGGTGGACGGCGGCGAAGTGCTCCAGGGCCGCCTCCAGCAGCTGCCGCCGGTCGTCCAGTACCTCCGCGCTGCGCAGCGCGACCAGTCCCCGGTGCCAGCTGAGCCGCCACTGCCGCACCGGGCCGGGGCCGGGAATGGCGTTCGCGGCCTCCACCTGTTCGCGCGCCCGGGTCAGCGCCTCGGCGCCCTCCCGGCCGAGCAGCAGCCGGGCGTTGTGCAGGCAGATCTCCACCGAGCGTTCGCCCTCGGCGGGCTGGGCCAGCAGCCGGCCGGGGTCGTAGCTGCTCACCAGGAAGCGGGCGGCCTCGGGGTCCGCCGGGTAGGGCCGGGGCACCGGCAGCCGCCGGGCGATCTCGGTGGGGGTGGGGAGTCCGCTGTCCAGGGCGGGTGCTTCGGGTGTCCGGTCGCGGCGGTGCGGAGTGCGCTCCAGCCAGTGCGCGTAGTCGGGTACGGAGCCCAGCCGCGCGCCGAGCAGTTCGGTGGACGGGGTGAAACAGGCGGAGGGTTCGGTGCGGTCCCGTTTGCCGCGCAGCGCCCGGATCTCGCGCAGCACTCCGCGCAGCTGGCCCGCCATCTCCTCGGCGTCGGCGAACCGGCGTTCCGGATCCCGGTCCGTCGCCCGCTCCACCACCAGCCGGAAGGAGCTGGTGCCGAGGCCGGGCACGTCGTCGCCGACCGCCCAGCCCGCCAGCTCGGCCAGGGTCGCGCCGACCGTGTGGATGTCGTGGGCGATGGTCAGCGGGCTGCCGCTGACCATCTCGGGCGCGGCGTATCTGGGGGTGATGACGGGCGGCGGTTCGGTGGATCCCTGTTTGCGGACGCCGCCGAGGTCGATGACCTTCACGCCGTCGTGCTGGTGGACGACGTTGGAGGGTTTCATGTCCCCGTACAGGAATCCCATGCCGTGCAGGTGGGCGAGGGCTTCGAGGATCTGGCAGCCGTAGGTGATGACGTGCTCGATGTCGAGGACGAAGTTGCCCTGCCGGGTCGCCTCGACGACGGCGGACAGGGTCCGGTCGCCGACGTCCTGCATCACGATGTAGCCGCCGGAGACCGTGCCGTCGGCGCTGCCTGTGCTGACGAAGTCCCGGATCTGGACGATGCGTTCGTGCCGGATGGCGACCAGGCTGCGGCGCTCCTCGGCGGCCTGGACGGCGCCGCGTTCCGCGTACCGGTTCAGCATTCCCTTCACGGCGACGAGGTCTTCGAGGTGGGTGTCGCGGGCGAGGTAGACCCAGCCCTGGCCGCCGTGCGCGATGGGCCCGAGGATGCGGTACTGGTCCTGGAGCAGCGGCCCGTCCCGGTCGAGTTCGGGGCGGTAGGAGTACGGGGCGCCGCATCGGGGGCAGTGGCCCTCCTCGGGCGGCGGGGCCGCGGTGAACGGGGCGACGAAGTAGGTGGCGCAGGACTTGGACGAGCAGCTCATCCGGACGTGTGCCCGGGTGACGGCGGCGCCCAGCCGCTGGTCGGGGGTGCTCGGGTCGAGCGGCGGCAGTTCCAGCAGTCCCCTGGGGCCGCACAGGTCAGGAGAGGCGGGCAGCGGCGGCAGTCCCGGGCCGTCCTCGGAACGCCCGCAGGTGTCGCAGTAGCCGGTGGGCCGCACCGCTCCTTCGCAGGGCGCTCCGGTGAACCGGCGGTGCGGGCAGGGAATCCTCATCGGTGGCCGGTCCGGCCCTGCTCGTCGCGCGGTCCGGGTACGTCCGCCCGGCCGTGCCGTCGCAGCTCCGTCCGGAGTTCACGCAGCAGGTCGCGCAGGGCGTTGAGCCGGTCGCGCGGGTCCGCCACGGTGCGCAGCTGCGACAGCCGCCGCCGGTGGCGGGACGCCCCGGTGTGCGGCACGGGCCCCAGGGAGCCCGATTCCACCAGGCCGCTCAGTCCCACCCATTGCCTCTCGATGTCCTCGACCCGGCCGACCAGTTCGGCGGCCCGCTCGTCGAGGGCGGGTAGGAGCAGCTGCCGTGCCACCTCCGTCACTTCGTCTCCGCCGCTGTCCCGCACGACGACGAGCAGCCGGAAGCCGAGCGTCCGTACCCGGGCGAGCAGGGGCACCAGCAGGTGCGGCTGCGGGTCCTCGTCGAGGCCGATCACGGCGAGGGTGGGCCCGGCGCCGCCGGCCGTGCCGCCCGCCGGCCGTTCGGGCGGGGTGCCGCCGGTGAGCAGCCAGTCGCGGTAGGCCCGGGCCTGGTGGCGGGGCGGGCGCAGCCGGGTCACCAGTTCGGCGACGAAGTCCTCGGGGGTGGTGCGTCCGCCCCGGTAGACGAGGTGGGCGCGGTGCAGATGGTGTCCGAGGGTCCGGTCGCGGCCACCGCCGTGCGGTACGACGCTGAAGCGCACCGCGGGTTCGTCGCCGCCGGCGAACCATCGCCGCAGTCGCCGGTCCAGCCCCTGGTCCCAGCCGTCCGGCCCGCTCAACTCGGCGACCAGCGGCACGAGTTCGGCGATCTTGTCGATCGGGATCATGTAGGAGAACGCCAGGTCGTTGTCGGTGGGCAGCGCCAGATCGCGGTCGCCGCGCCAGCTGACGACCATCCCGACGACCCGCTCGGGCGATCCGGACGCCTCGCCGCGCACCTGCACGGCGGCCCCGCTGAACCCCGGTTTCACCACCTGCTCGTTGCGTCCGGCGTCGAGCTGGATCCAGGCGCCGTGCACCCCGCTGATCCGCCCGGTCAGCCACATCCCGTCGGCGAAGGACCGCGCGTACCCGCCGATCCACACCTCACGGCCGCGCTCCAGGCTCCGGTCGAGCGTCGCGGGGGTGGCGTGCGGGCGCGGGCTGTCCAGGGCGAGCACGGCGATGTCCTCGCGGGTGGCGCCGAGACCGGGCAGCCAGCCGCCCTCGGCCACCCGTGCTCCGACCGGGGCGATGGCGGGGTTCTCGGCGAACTCCACCCAGATCCTGGCGTCCTCCTCCCCCACCACGTGGGCACAGGTGAGTGCCCGGTCCCGGGTGAGCAGCACACCGGCGCCGCAGACCGGCCCGTTCGCGTCGCCCCGCCGTAATCGGATTCGCCAGTCCGCCCTCAGCTCCCCCATGCCGCACGAGAATACGCGCGTGGCGGGGACGGATCCCAGTCCTCGGACACACTTGCGGTGACTCAATGTCCATCCGGCATCACGGAGCGGTGGGGCGCCACCGCACGCGTGATGCGGGACGGGCCGGCCCTCGGCCGCACCCGTCCCGCGTCGCGTCGTGTCAGCCGCCGCAGTGGAAGCGGGCGTCGCCCCAGTCCGCGTGGTCGTTGCCGTTGCCGTCGCCGCCGTCACCGACGACCAGTTCGACGTACTTGGCTCCGGTGACGTCCGCCGTCAGCGACCAGGCGCTGTCGGCCGCCTTCAGCACGGGCGACTTCACCTTCTCGGTGCCGTCGGCCGTGACGGAGAACTGCACACTGCCGGCGCTCTTCTGCACGTCGTCCACGCCGACCTGGGCGGTGAACGAGGTGCACTTCCCGCCCAGGTAGTAGCGGACCTTCGCCGGTGCGTGGCTGCCGAGACCCTTGGTGTAGACGGTGCCTCCGACGGTCAGCGGGGTGCCGTCACCGGTCCCGGTCTCACCGTTGGAGAGGTCCTTCTCGACCGGGCCCCAGCCGTTCTCGGAGGCCGTCCAGTCCAGGTCGCTGGCCCAGCTGTCGGTGGTGGGCGGCGGCGGCAGGGTCCGTACGGAGGTCTGCGCGCCGAGCGTGCGCCGAGCGCCGCCGACCGTGTACTTCGCCTCGGAACTCAGGCCGTACGTCTGGTACTTGGCGTCCACCGGCGGGGTGACCCGCCAGCTGCCGGTGACCTCGGTGCCCGCCGGGACCGAGTCGAAGGAGACGGCGCCGGTGGGCTGCGACTGCCAGCCCTCGGGGACGGTGAGGCTCAGTGCGACACCGGTCGCCGCCGTCGCCTCGTAGTTGGTGAACGAGACCTTGACGGTGTTGGCCGTGCCCGGCTCCAGGGTCTCGGCGGCCGGTTCGACGCCGAGGGTGCCGCAGGCGGCCTGCTCGGAGTCGGGGGCCGGGCCGAGGTCGGTCACGGTGAAGGAGTCGAGCACGAAGTCGGCGCCGTCGGGGGCGTCGTCGCGCTTGCGCAGCCCGGTCCAGGTGTCGCCGCAGCCCGCGGTGACGGTCTCGGCGAAGTGGCCGGTGGTGCGCTGCTGTCCGATGGCGGTGGTCCGGGTCTCGACCTGGTCGGGCTTGCCGTCGGCGGTGATCCGGTCGTAGCCGTCGACCCACTCGTAGGCGCCCGCGTGGCTGGACTGGTAGTCGTACTCGACCTTGTAGCGGTGCCCGTCGGTCATCGGCACGGTCCACGGGGCGGTGCGGTAGACGAGTCCGGAGTTCTCCTCGTGGGACTTGAGGGACTCCTTGCCGCCGATCACGTCGTCGATCAGCTTTCCGTTCCAGCCGGCCTGGGTGTACGGGGCGTGCAGCTGGGAGATGACGGTGCGGGGGTCGGTGGAGCCGCCCGCGTCGCCCTTGAGGAAGGGGCCCCAGCCCTGGTCGACGGCCTCGAAGTCCTCGTAGGAGACGGTGTTCTTCTTCGTCTCCGGTGCGTTGGCGACGATGCGTACGTCATCGGCCCGGACGCTCGCCGAGCTGCCGTCGGCCGCCTCGATGCGCAGGGTGGTGCGGCCGTTCGCGGGGGCGGTGAAGTTCACCTTGGCCCGCTGGAAGTACGTGCCGTGCCGCTCGGACGCGGCGACGTAGTCCTTCGCGGTGGAGCGGTCCACCGAGACGGACTTCCCGCCGATCGAAAGCGTGGTGTGCCGGCTCCTGCCGGGCTCGACCTCGATGAGCGCGGACGCGGTGTAGCGCCTGCCGGGGGCGAGGCCGTCGATGCGCTGCGAGAGCGCGGCGGTGGAGCTGCCGGAGAGCTGGGCGCTGGTGAGGCCCTTGGCGTCGGTCTCACGTGCGACGGTGCCGGTCTTCGACCAGGCGGTCAGAGCCTTGTCGTTGAAGCCCGGGTCGTCGACCGGGGTGCCCTCGCCCCACTTGGGGTCGGCGGCCTTCGGGGCCTGCTTCGGGTAGAGGACGTACGGCTGCCCCGCCTTCGCGGTCAGCGTGATCCTCCCGTCGACGGGCTTGACCGTGCCGGTCTTGACCCGGCCGTTGTCGGTGAGCCGGTAGACGGTGTACGTGCCGTTGGACGGCACCGCCCAGCTGCTCGTACCGCCGGACTCGCTGTAGTGGTACAGCTTCTTCCCCCCGTCCCACGGCAGCAGGTAGTCGGTGCCGCTGAGGACCTTGCGGCCGTGGTCGTAGAACGTCCGCCTGCCGTCCTCGACCGTGCCCCGGACACCGCCGGTGAAGGTGATGTCGTTGCCGTCCCAGCGGGTGATCTTCTGGTGCTGGAGGTACTTGGCGGGCAGGTTGCGCTGCCAGATGTTGCTGGAGAAGGCGTTCCAGTCGGTCTCGTTGGTCCAGCCCTCGAACTCCTCGATGGCGCTCTGCCCGAGGACCGGGTCGTTGTTCCAGACGTCCTTCTCGCCGTTGCGGATGAACCGGATGATCTTCGAGTTGAGGCCCTTGTTGGTGGCGCCGCCGTAGTCGAGGTCATTGGCCCAGTGCGACCAGAGCGAGCCGCGCTCGAACTTGTCGGCCCACTCGGTGGCGACGTTCCAGCCCTGCTTCTGTACGGACTGCAGGGTCTTGTCCGCGATCCAGCCGTGCGAGTAGTAGACGTCGATGTAGAGCAGGCTGAGATTGGGGTCCGTCTCGTCGCGCAGCTGCTGGAAGCGCTTGGCCAGATCACCGCTGTTGATGTCGCGGCGCTGGTCGATGTAGTAGCTCTGGCCCAGCCAGTTCCAGCCCGGCCTGGTCTTGTCGACGAGCTTCTCGTCGAAGGCCCTGGCCTCCGGGTACGCCTCGGTGGCGTTGACGTGGACGCCGAAGGTGGCGCCCCACTTCTTGCCGTCCTTCAGGAGCTCGTTGAGGTCCTTCAGCCCGCCGGCCCGCTTGTTGTAGTCGCCGCCGTAGTCGGGGTGGGCGGAGTCGTGGCCCTCGGAGGCGTATCCCTTGAGGAGCGCCATCTGCCCGAGGCCGTCGGTGGCCAGGGAGATCCGCTTGACGTCGTCGAGGGTGCGCAGGAAGGGGTGGGTGGCCTGGCTGGCGAAGTTGAACGGGATGTGGGTGACGACCCGGTCCGGGGTGTCCTTGCTGCCGGGCGCCTCGACCCCGATGGTGCGGAACGCGACGGCGCCGTCCTGCCAGTCGACCGACTTGTCGCCGTTGGCGTCGGGGGTGACGACGACCTTCGCCCAGGGGAGGTCGTTCCCGCTCTCCGGCCGGGGTGCTCCGTCGCCCCGGTAGGTCCACTGGCCGGACCAGACGCCGACCCGGACGCCGCCGTCGTCGTCCTTGCGGGCCTGGTGCCAGAACCGGGCGTCGTCGCCGCCGGTGGCGCCGGACGGCTTGTCGTACGAGGAGTTGGACTCCACGGCCGCGGCGAGCGAACCGGTGTTGAGAAACGCGTACGAGGCACCGACCGGCGCCTTGTCGGCGGCGGTGTCCGCGGTGACCTTCGCGAAGACGTCGGCGGTCTTCGTCGAGTCGTTGTCCAGCCGGGTGAAGGCGGTGGCCCCGCCGGTGTCCGTGGAGCCGACGGAGACCAGGTCGTGGCCCGGGATGTCGATGGTGCCGACGCGGAACGCCTCGGTGTCGCGGACCGCCGTCACCTTGAAGGTGGTGGCGCGGCCGGAGACGGACAGCGAGGCGTCGATCTCGATGCCGGGCAGGTCGGTGAAGGTCAGCGTGTAGCGGGCGGCCGATGCGGTGACCCGGGGGGCGCCCTTGAGCTTCACCGGGTGCGCGGTGCCGTTGAGGGTCACGGCGGTGACCGGCCGGGTGCTGCCGAACAGTTGGCTGCCCGTGGCCCGGTCGGTGTACGCGAGGACGCGCGGGAAGTCGTCGGCGACGGCGACCGAGAGCTGCGCGGACCCGATGACGGTGGCACCCGCGGGCACGGACGGCCCGACCGCGGCGGGCGAGGGAGCGGCGGCAGTGGCGGGGAGCGCGGTCCCCACCAGTGCCAGGACGGCGGCTGAGGCGGCGGCGACAGCGCCCGCCGAAGTGAATCTTCGCGACATGTGCTCTGAGTAGTCCCCGTGACCGGACACCGTCAACGACCTGCGACGACTCGGAGCGCTCCAGTCCAACAACCGCGTCGCGTAAGTCCAAGTGGACGGCAAGTGTCCTGCCGGGTACGCGTCTTCAGCTGCGGGGACCGTCGGCGCCGCCCGGCCCTTCGGGCTCCGCCGGTTCGGGCTTCCTGCCTTCCGCCCAGGTCAGGTCGGCCACGAGGGACCGGAACGCGGTGCGGTAGATCCGCGGGCTGGTGCCCGTGTGGTGCTGGAACTGGTGGCGCAGGTTGGCGGGGGTGCCCAGCCCGGTCCGCGCGGCGATCCGCTCCACCGGCTCGTCCCCGCGTTCCAGCAGGCGCTGCGCGGCCTGGACGCGGGCGCGCAGCAGGTACTGGAGCGGGGAGAGCCCGGTCTCGGCCCTGAAGCGCCGGTTCAGGCCGCGGACGGTGAGCCCCGCGTGGCCGGCGATGTCGCTCAGCGTCAGGGGTTGGCCGAGGTGGGCGTCCATCCACCGGAGTGTGGGCCCCAAGGAGTGCGGGCCGGCCCGGTGCCGGGATGCGACGGCCGGGGTCTCCTCGGCACCGGCGGGCGCGTGGAGCTGCATGAAGACCTGCCGCTCCGTCTCGATGGCGACCGGTGTGCCGTGGTCCAGGGTGATCAGGTGCAGGCAGAGGTCGAGGCCGCCGAGCACCCCGGCTGCGCTGTGGAACGGGTCCGCGTCCACGACGGCCCCCTCGGGATCGACGTCGACCAGGGGATGGCGCCGCGCCAGCTCCGCCGCGTACTGTCGCCGGGTGGCCGCCCCGCGTCCGTCGAGGAGCCCGGTGGCGGCGAGGGTGAACGTCCCGGTGCCGATCGCGCCGATGCGGCTGCCCCGGTCCGCGGCGGCCCTCAGCGCGTCCGCGACCTCGGGGTCCGGCTCGTCGCGGAACCCGGCGTGTCCGGGCAGCAGTACGGTGTCGGCGCCCACCAGCCCTTCCGGGCCCCAGGGCGTGTCGATGCCGAAGGGCGCCGGGGAGCCGGTACCGCGGAAGCCGGGAGCGGTGCAGTACCGCAGCTCGTACGCGACATGCGGGTGGTGCCGGGCGGCGGTGCCGAAGCACATTCCGGGCCCGGTGAGTTCATGGCCCGGCACCCCGTCGAGCGCGAGGACGGCGATCACTGACATGTCCAGAATTTAGCCGAGGGTGACATCAGGACCGCTTTTTCCGGACGGTGCCGTTCCGGAGGATGAGTGTCGCACGGCACGGGAAGCGAGAGAGCTCCCGGACGCCGGTTTCGCACCTCCATCACGCGCACGACGCGCATCGGAACGAAGGAATCACCCGTGTTCACACGCAGTTCATCGTCCCCCGGCCCGTCCCGGCCCCGCAAGTCCCGCTCCCGCCGTGCGGGACGGTTCGCCGCCGTCGCCCTGGCCGCGACGGCCTGCGTCACGGCCATGTCCGGCAGCGCCAACGCCATCGTCAACGGGCAGGAGGCCACGGAGCGTTACCCGTTCATGGCCACGCTGCCGCAGTGGGCCGGCGAGGTGCACGCCCAGTGCGGCGCCTCGCTGATCACCTCACGCTGGCTGGTGACGGCGGCCCACTGCGTCAACCCGAAGGCGCTGGACGGCATCGTCCGCATCGGGTCCGCCGACCGCGAGTCCGGCGGCACTGTGCGCCACATCAAGCGGACCGTCACGCATCCCGCCTACGACGTCGAGTCCGACCCCAGCACGAACGACATCGCGCTCGTCGAGCTGGACCGCCCGGTCAAGGAGAAGCCCATCCGCATCGCCAAGAAGGTGGGCGCTCCCGGCACCCCGACGCGCCTGCTCGGCTTCGGCACCGTCCTGGACACCGACCACCTCCCCGACGCGGTGTTCCCGGACAGGCTCAAGCAGCTGGACACCCGCATCGGCGCCGTGAACGAGTGCTCACCCGGCCGCGCCGACAGGACCCGGATCTGCACGATCAGCAAGACACCGGGCGCCATGGCCTGCTTCGGCGACTCCGGCGGCCCGCAGATCCAGCGCGGCCGGGACGGACGCTGGGAGCTGGCCGGCGCCACGTCGGGTGACGGCGACACCGACCCGACCTGCGGCACCGGCCCCGGGATGTACACCAACGTTCCCGCGTACTCGAAGTGGATCGACAAGACCATCCACGCGCACCGCTGACGCGCCACGTACCCGGGCGGGCGGAGTTTCCTCCGGCCGCCCGGGTACGCCCCGGCCGTCCCGGGCCCCGTCCTGATGTCGCTCTCGGATAGATTCTGAAATATGTCCGTAATTGCCGTTCTGGTGCCCGACAGGCTCCCCGGACACCAGCTCACCACCCCCGGGCTGGTCTTCGGGACGGCGACGGCCTGCCACCCCGGCGCCGACTACGAGGTACGCCTCTGCGCCGCCCCCGGCCTCACCACCACGGGCGCACCGGCCCCGCTCCGGATCGCCGTCCCGTGGGGGCTCGACGGCCTCGCCGACGCGGACGTCGTCCTGATCCCCGGCCAGGACGACGAGGGCCCCCGCGACGAGCCCGCGCCCGAGGTGCTCGCGGCACTCCGGGCCGCGGTGGCACGGGGCTGCCGCATCGGCGCGATCGGCACCGGGGTCTTCACCCTCGCGACCACCGGGCACCTCGACGCCCGCCGCGCCACGACCGGCTGGCGCCACACCGAGGAGCTGGCCCACCGCCACCCCCGTATCGAGGTCGACCCGATCGGCACGGTCGTGACCGACGGCCGGTTCCTCACCTCGGCCGGGATCTTCGGCGGCATGGACGTCTGCCTGCGCCTGCTGGCCCAGGACCACGGTGAGCGGGTGGCCGGTGAGACATCCAGGGAACTCCTCACCCCGCTCCTGTCCCACGGCGACCGCGTCCAGGAGACCATCGACCGCGAACTCGCGGAGAGCGCGGGTATCGAACCGACGCTGCGCTGGCTGGAGGCCCGGCTGCACCTCCCCCTGACCCCGGCCGACATCGCCGCACACGCGGGTATCAGCGTCAGCAGCCTCAACCGCCGCTTTCACGCACAGACCGGCGCCACTCCGGCCCAGTACCTGCTGCGGCGGAGGCTGGAGCGGGCCCGCGAACTGCTGGAGGACACCGACGAGGGGGTGGAGCAGGTGGCGGCCCGCTGCGGCTTCACCTCCCCGGCCGGCCTGCGCCACCACTTCTCCCGGCTGACGGGCACCACACCACGCGCGTACCGCACCCGCCACAGGGCGGCCTCCCCGCCGTCCCCGGGCTGATCCGCGACAACCGGGACGGTTCCTGGCTACTGTGGGGCCGATCGCCGGGAAGGCCTCGGAACCCGCTGTCCGGCGACGCCCCCGGCGGCTCAGTCCAGGCCCCGGGCGTGCCTGAACCGTGCCAGGCCGTCCGCGAGGCCGATCAGCGGCTCCGGGTAGTCCAGGTGCGCCCGTTCGCGCTCGGGCAGCCGCCACGGTTCATGGATGCGATTGCTTGCCACGTCTCGCAGTTCGGGCACCCATCGGCGTACGTACGCTCCTTGCGGGTCGAAGCGTTTGCCCTGGACGACCGGGTTGAGCACCCGGTTGGGACGGGTGTCGGTGCCGGTTCCGGCGACCCACTGCCAGTTGAGCTGGTTGTTGACGATGTCGCCGTCCACGAGGAGGTCGAGGAAGTGCCGGGCGCCGATCCGCCAGTCCACGTAGAGGGTCTTGGTCAGGAAGCCGGCCGCCAGCAGGCGCGCCCGGTTGTGCATCCAGCCCTCGTACCGGAGTTGACGCATCGCCGCGTCGACGACCGGGTATCCGGTGCGGCCCGCACGCCATGCGGCGATGTCGTCGGCCGCCTCGTCCTCGGTCCGCCACCGGTCGTGCCGCGTGCGGTAGTCCTCGGCGGACGCCGCCGGACGCGCCGCGAGTACCTGTTGGTGGAAGTCGCGCCAGCACAGCTGGCGCACGAACGCGTCGGCGCCGGGCCCGCCGTGCGTGCGGGCCCGCTGGACGAGTTCCACCGGCGAGAGCGATCCGAAGTGCAGGTACGGTGACAGCCGCGAGGTCACGTCGCCCGCCAGGTCGTCGTGGCCGTCCTCGTACCCGGACAGGTCGCTGCGCACCCACCGGGCGAACCGCTCACGCCCCCGCGTCTCCCCTCCGGCCGCGAGACCGGGGGAGACGTCCGACAGCCCGTCACGGGACGGCAGCGGTTCGCCGCGCACCGGGTCGGGGACGCGCACCGTGCGTGGCGCCGGGCAGGGATTCCTCAGCTGCTCCTGCGACCAGCGCCGGAAGTAGGGGGTGAACACGGCGTAGTGGTCGGAGCCGGCCGGTGTGACCACCCCCGCGCCGACGGCGGTGACCACACCGTCGTGCACCCGCAGCGCGACGCCCTGTTCGGTGAGGGCGGCACGCAGCCGCTCCTCCCGGCGCTGGGCGAATCCGGTGACGCCCGCGGACATGTGCACCTCGAAGGCACCGCACTCGGCGGCGAGCGCACGGACCTCCCGGACGACCGGCCCCGTGCGCACCACCAGCCGGCCGCCGCGCCGGCGCAGCGAGGCGTCGAGGTCGGTCAGGCACTCCGCGAGGAAGGCGTTGCGGTTGGGCGTGTCGAAGCCGGCCGCGTGAACACCCGGATCGCGTACGAACAGCGGCACCACTTCGTCCGCCGCCGCGAGCGCGGAGCGCAGCGGGGGGTGGTCGTGCAGACGCAGGTCCGAGGTGAACAGGACGACCGCGACGGTCATGGCGTCACTCCTGGTGGCATGAGGTGGTGCCGATCGGCGCCACCCGGCTCATCGACGGGAGCTCCGGGCGTGGTCACCGTGCGACGGGCCTCCGTGCGCACTCATGCCCTTGGCGGCCGCTTGGGTGATGTTACGGGCCATGCCGCCGAAGACCACGGAATGGAAGGGGGACACGGACCACCAGTAGGCGTGGCCCAGCAGACCGCGAGGGTGGAACAGCGCGCGTTGCCGGTAGCGGGTACGGCCCTCGGAGTCCGTCTCGGCGTACATCTCCAGCCAGGCCAGGCCCGGCAGCCGCATCTCCGCACGCAGCCGCAGCAGCCGTTCGGGCTCGATCTCCTCGACCCGCCAGAAGTCCAGCGAGTCCCCGACCCGCAGGTGCTCGGCGTCGCGCCGTCCGCGGCGGAGGCCGACGCCGCCGACGAAACGGTCCAGCCACCCCCTGACCGCCCAGGCGAGCGGAAAGGAGTACCAGCCGTTGTCGCCGCCGATCCCCTCGATCACCTTCCACAGTGACGTTCGGGACGCGTCGACCGACAGCTGCCGTTCGTCCTGGTAGAGACTTCCTCCGGCCCAGTCCGGGTCCGTGGGCAGCGGATCGCTGGGCATCCCCGGTACGGCGGCGGACGACCAGCGGGTGGCGACCTGGGCCTCCCGCACCCGCCGCAGTGCCAGGGCCAGTGCCTCGTCGAACGGCAGCGGCATTCCCGGCGGATCGGGCACGTACCGGGCGATGTCGTGCTCCTGACAGACGACCTCGTGGCGCAGCGACTCCGTCAGCGGGCGGGCCAGGGCGGCGGGCACCGGGGTGACCAGGCCGACCCAGTGGCTGGACAGTCTCGGCGTGAGCACCGGAACCGGCACGATGAGCCGCCTGGGAAGTCCGGCGACGGTGGCGTAACGGCACATCATCTCCCGGTACGTGAGGACATCGGGCCCGCCGATGTCGAACGCCCGGTCGACGTCTTCCGGCATGGTGGCCGAGCCGACGAGATAACGCAGGACATCGCGTACCCCGATGGGCTGGGTGCGGGTGTGCACCCAGCTGGGGGTGACCATGACCGGCAGTCGCTCGGTCAGATAGCGCAGCATCTCGAAGGAGGCCGAGCCCGAGCCGATGACGACCGCCGCTCGCAGCACGGTGGCGGGCACGGGCGCGTCGAGGAAGATCCGTCCGACCTCGGCCCGGGAGCGCAGATGCGGGGAGAGCGACTTCTCGGGCACGTGCGGTGGGGTGAGCCCGCCCAGGTAGACGATCCGCCGTACGCCGGCGGCGTGTGCCTGTTCGGCGAAGATCCGGGCCGCACGGCGGTCGGTGTCCTCGAACGCGGATCCGGTTCCGAGTGCGTGCACCAGGTAGTACGCGACATCGATCCCGCGCATGGCGGCGGCGACCGAGCCCGTGTCCGTCACGTCGCCCTGTACCGTCTCGACGTCACCCGCCCAGGGGTGGTCCCGGAGTTTGCGGGGAGTGCGGGCCAGACAGCGCACCCGGTGGCCCGCCCGCAGCAGTTCCGGTACGAGACGCCCGCCGATGTACCCGGACGCCCCGGTGACCAGGCAGTGCAGCCCTGCCGTGTCCCTCCGCTCGTTCGTGCCCACGATCGCTCCTCCAGGTGCTCGCTCGGGCCGCCCCCTTGTCTCGCCCCGATCATGGCCTCCACGGGGTGACCGCGCCCGGCACGGCGGGCGGACTCGCGCGTCATGGACCGCAATGCCGGACGGCCGATCGCTGCGGAAGTGCGGCCGGTCCCCCGAGGAACGGTCGATTCCGCGAAGATCGGGGTCCGGCCGGGGTGCTAGATCCTGTCCTGCCCCGATCCGCCGGACAGGCCCCTGCCACGTGCCGCTCCCGTGTCCTGGCGGGCGAGCACCAGCACGCTCAGGCCGAACATCAGGACGCCCAGCGGGACATGGACCGACGGAATGTGCGCGATGCCGAGCACCACCTGTGCCGAGGCGAGGACGAGGAAGCCGGACGCGTACGCGATGGGCCGGGGCGAGCCGCCGCCCGGCCGCCAGGCCAGCACCGCGGCGAGCAGGTACAGCATCGAGGCCCCGTACATCACGCGCGCCCCGATGCCGTGCAGCAGTTCACCGTGCGACGAGGAGAGCAGCACCCCGGCGCTGACCGCCTGGAGGAAGATGGTCAGGGTCTGCAACGCGACCGCCACCCGCAGGAACCGGGCACCGCGCGGTGCCACGTCCGTCGTCTCCGTTGTTGCCGCTGTCGTCGCTGTCGTCGCTGTCGCCCCGGTCGTCGTCCGCGTGGTCATGATGCCGTCCCCTTGTCCGCCCGCAGGCAGTGGATCGATAAGGTCTCACCAGCCCGACGACGCAGCGCCGCGAAATGCAAGGCGAGAACGGCGACGGGCTCGGGGGGAGTGGTCATGGCCGGGGTTGTACCGGAGTGGGGCGCGGCGGAGGTCGCCGGTGAACGGCGCCAACTGATCAACATCGCCTACCGGTTGCTCGGAACGCTGGCCGAGGCCGAGGACGCCGTGCAGGAGGCGTACGCCCGCTGGTACGCGCGGTCGCGGAGCCAACGGGAGGCGATCGTCTCTCCCGGCGCCTGGCTGACGACGGTGACCGGGCGCATCTGTCTGGACGTGCTCGGCTCGGCGCGGGCCCGGCGCGAACGCTATGTCGGCGCCTGGCTGCCCGAGCCGCTGCCCGACCGCGGGGAGTGGGCCGGCGGGGCCGGTGGCGACGCCGCCGACCCCGCCGACCGGATCACCCTGGACGAGTCGGTGACCATGGCCTTCCTCGTCGTCCTGGAGTCGATGACGCCCGCCGAGCGGGTCGCCTTCGTGCTGCACGACGTGTTCCGTTACTCCTTCCCCGAGATCGCCGGGATCGTCGGCCGCACCCCGGGCGCCTGCCGGGAGCTGGCGAGTTCGGCCCGGCGGCGGGTACGTGCCGAGCGCGCCCCGGTGGGCGCGGCTGCGGCACAGGCCGAGGTGGTGCGGCACGTGAAGGAGGCGTGGGAGGCGAAGGACATCACGGCTCTCGTCGGCATCCTGGACCCCGACGCGGTGATGACCGCCGACGGCGGCGGCCTGGTCGGCACCGTGCTGCGCCCGGTGGAGGGCGGCGCGCTCATCGCCCAGTACATGATCGCGATCGCCGACAGGGCTCCGGGGCTGCGGCTCCTGGAACGTACGGTGGCCGGTGCGCCCGGCCTGGTCGCCCAGCACGCGGGCATCACCGCCACCGTGGCCGCGTTCGACATCTGCGACGGCCGCGCCACCCGGATCTGGGTGGTCCGCAACCCGGAGAAGCTGCGCCTGTGGACGCCGGGCGAGTGAACGTCCTCACCAGCGCAGAGCCGTGAAATCAATCGGCCGGGGCCGCAGAAGTCCCGTACGTTCCGCCAGCGCCTCCAGCCGCCGGGACATCTCGTCGGCGTCCAGTCGGCACCGGTCGCCGTGCCCCGGCAGCACCCACTCGAACCGCAGCTTCCCCGCCGTCCGCGCCAGCGAGGCGGCCAGCTCCTCGATGGAGTACCAGGTCACGCTCTCCGCGACTTCGAGGTCCTCGGTCGTGCGCGACCAGTAGAAGCTGTCGCCGCTGAAGCAGTACCGGTCGTCCGCCAGGTACAGCACGCTCCCCCGGGTGTGACCGGGCAGCGGATGAGCAACGACGCCCTCGCCGATCTCCACCGGGTCGAGCCCCCGGATCACCTGGTCCGCGTCCGGAACCGCGTCGAGGTCGCCCTCGTGGATCCACAGCCTGGCACCGAAGTGGTCGGCGTAGCGGCGCCCGTGCGCGACGTGGTCGCGGTGGGTGAGCAGTACGTCGGTGACGGGTCCGGTGGCCGCGACGTACCGCTCGGCCAGCCCGGGGCTCCAGCGCGGGGTGTCGACCATCATGGCCGTGCCGGAGGGCCGCCGGAGCAGATAGGAGTTGGCACCGGCGGTGTGCGTCGAGTTGTGCCCGCACACCAGCACACCGTCGTCCAGTGCCATCGGGAACGGGTCGAGCGAGGGGTCCGGCTGTCCGGACGCGGGCCGGATCGAGCGGGTGTGGCAGGCGAAGGCGGCGGCGTGTAAGCGCCGGTTCTCCGAATCGTCGTCCGGCTGCCGCAGGATCCGCGACGCCCCTTCCTCCTCGATGATCAGCTCGGGTGCGAACTGTCGGGCGACGTGGCAGTTGGTGCAGCGGTCGTCCACGTACCAGCCGTCCACGGCAGAGCTCCTTCATTTCCACGGGAAACGACCCCGTCGAGGGCCGCAGTTCCAGGAATAGCCCACGCACGACCGGAACCGGTAGACCGCGCCGATCTTGTATCTCGGCCCCCGGGTCTATCTCGCCGACATGCCGCACCCCGCCCCCGTCGGCACCTCGAACTCGCACCACACCACCTTGCCGGGGTTCCGCTCCCCCACCCCCCACTTGTCGGCGAGCGCCGCAACCAGCAGCAGCCCACGGCCCCCTTCCTCGTCGGAGGCCGCCCAGGAATCCGCGACCCGGACCTCCCCGTCGCCACTGTCGTGGACCTCGATGCGCAAGGCCCCGTCGGCCGGCTCCAGGCGGATCCGGAGGCGGAACCCACGGCCGGGCGGGACGCCGTGCAGCAGGGCATTGGTGACGAGTTCGCTCACGCAGAGCAACACGTCGTCGATCCGGGCCTCGCACGCCCAGTCGACGAGAGCGTCCCGCACGAACTGTCGTACGAGCGGGACGGACCGGCGTTCGCGACGGTGGAACACCTCGCGGCAGTGGGGGAGTTGGGTTGTCTCGTTCACGCTTCCAAAGTCACACATAGTCACTACGGTTGAGCAGCGCGTGGAGTCGTACATCTCCGTTGTACGACTCCTGACGGGTCATTCGAGGTTCGTGACGGGGAGAGGCAGTTCATGCAACCGGCAAAGATGAAGAGCAAGCGGATCACGTCCTGGCACCTGATCGGCGCCCAGCTGGCGATGTTCCGCAAGGCGGCCCGACTGACCCAGGCGGCACTGGCCGAGCGGTGCTCGGTGGGCGACGACACGATCGCGTCGATCGAGCAGGGGCGCCGAGCGCTGCAATGGGACTTCGCGGTCCAGCTGGACGAACTGCTGGACACGAAAGGGGCGTTGCAGGTCGCGGTGTCGAAGGTGCCGCAGAAGGAGCGGTTCACGGCATTCGTTCAGGACTTCGTGGACTACGAACAGGAGGCGGTGACGCTGCTCTGGTACGAGAACCAGGTGGTGCCGGGGCTGCTCCAGACCGAGGAGTACGCCCGGTTCCTCTTCTCCTGCCTCTACCCGCCACTGGAGGAGGACGAGCGGGAGGAGTGGGTAGCAGACCGACTCGATCGGCAGAAGCTCCTCAACCGCAAACCCCGCCCCATGCTCCACTTCCTGCTGGAGGAGAGCATTCTGCGCAGCCAGATCGGCGACCCCGCCATGCTGCGGAAGCAGATCCGGCATCTGCGTCAGTGCATGGAACTCCCGTTCCTGGGACTCCAGATCATGCCGATGACACTCCCGAAGCATGCCGGGCTGGCGGGGCCGATGGTCCTGCTGGAAACCCCCGATCACGACCACCTGGCCTACGTGGAGGGGCAGCTGACGAGCTACCTGCACGACGACCCCGCCGTCGTCAGTGTGCTCCAGCAGAAATGTGGGATGCTGCGTTCGCAGGCGCTTTCCGTCGAGGCGAGCGCACGCCTACTGGACGAACTGCTTGGAGAGACATGACCCACGCACGTACCACCACCCTCGCCTGGTTCAAGTCCAGCTACAGCAGCGACCAGGGCGGCGCCTGCCTCGAAGTCGCCTACGACTGGCACAAGTCGAGCTACAGCAGCGACCAGGGAGGCGACTGCGTAGAGGTGGCCGCCCACCCCGCCGCCGTGCACATCCGCGACTCCAAGGTGACCGACGGCCCCGTCCTCACCGTTCCCCCCGCTGCCTGGACCGCGTTCCTGGACGCTACGGTCTGATCGCGTTGCGGCCCGGTGCGCCGGGCCACAACCTCCCCCGTACTACGTCGAGTTGTGAAGACTTCCCGTTTCTGAGAGCGCTCTCAGTCATAAGTATTGACGCCGGATGCGGCCCTCACGAGAGTGGTTGACCCCCCACACACCTCGGGAGTCCTCTCGTGATTTCGCGCAGACTGTTCCTGACGGGCGGCGCCGCCGCCACCGCGACCGCCCTCACCTACCCGGCCTGGGGCAGCGCCCTGAGCCCGAGCGCCTCCGCCGCCCCGGCAACCTGTGAACTCGCCCTGGAGAACCGTTCGTTGCCGGGCAGGGTCAACGCCTACGTCACCGGCCATGAGCAGGGCACCGACCGCTGGGTCCTGCTGCGGGCCGACGGCAGCGTCTACCACCCCGACTCCCCCGCCGCGCCGCAGACCCCACTGCCCGTCGACTGCGCCATCCCCCTGAACCCGGCGGGTGGGGCTCCGGTGGTCCTCACACTCCCCCAGATGTACGGCGCCCGCGTGTACTTCGTACGTGACGACACGCTCACGTTCTATCTCAACCCGGGCCCCGCCCTGGTCGAGCCGGCGTTCGCGACGTCCACCGACGCCAACTACGGCCGTACGTGGTCGTTCTGCGAGTTCACCTTCAACCCGCAACAGCTGTACGCGAACATCAGCTACGTCGACCTGGTCACCGCGCTGCCGATCGGCCTGACCCTGGCCGGCGACGCGACGCACACGGTGGCGCCGCTCCCGGACGGCGCGGTGCAGCGGATCGCGGACGGCCTCACCGCCCAGGCCGCCGCCGACGGCCAGCCGTGGGACAAGCTGGTGATCCGCGGGGCGGACGGCAACGTACTGCGGGTGATCTCGCCGCAGAACCTGATGGCACCGTTCTTCGACCGCCCGGACGAGATGCCGTTCCGGGACGTGTTCACGTCGTACATCGACCGGGTCTGGGAGAAGTACCGCTCCACCGACCTGCGCATCGACCTCCAGGGCGGCCGGGGAGTACGCACCGGCAGGGTGAACGGCGACGTCCTGACCTTCGAGGGCGGCCACACCTTCACCAAGCCCGTCTCCAAGGACGTCTTCACCTGCAACCACGGCCCGTTCGCCAACAACCCGGGCGACCCGGACGACAAGAAGGCCCTCCTGGCCCGCCTGGCCTCCGGCTTCAACCGCTCCCTGATGCTCACCCACCCCGACCAGCCCAACGGCACCTCGACCGCCGACTACTACCAGGACCCGGCCACCAACCACTGGTCCCGCGTCGTCCACGCGAACACCCCGATCGGCTACGCCTTCCCCTACGACGACGTCCGCCCCGACGGCGAACCCGACGTCTCGGGCGCCGCCAACGACGGCAATCCCCACCGCTTCACGGTGACCGTGGGGGCCTGAGCCGACGACTTCGGCCCGCACCGAGGCGCGCCGGTGCGGGCCCTGAGTCCTACTGCTCCAGCTGCAGATCGTGATCTTCATGTGGTGGCCACTGTCTGCGTCACCAGCGGGCGACGAGCGTCTCTTCCTTACCCCGGTTGCGGTACAGCCAGGTGGTCCCCGGCGCGATGGCCCCGGGCAGACAGCCAACGATGGGATCCCGCTGCGTCGCGCTGTCCAGCTCACCGAGCAGCTTCAGTGCGTCAGGCAGAGGGAAGAAAGCGGCCTGTTCAATGTCGCCGTCCTTGGGCGTGCCGAAGCCGGCGGGCGATCTGGGCGAGGCCCGGAGTACAGACATGGGCAATCCCCGGACCCGCACTCTTGGCCGCCCTCGCGAGGGACCTTGCGTTGCGGGGCATGCCCCCCTGCGCGATGCTGAAAGAGCAGGGCCTTGCTGACATCGTTCACGCCGCAAATCCCCCCAGCGAGCGGCGATAGTCACAAGAGGAGAACCTGATGACGAACATAAAATTCTCAGATGTGTTCGCTCAGTTCCTCGAACAGGTGGAGGAGCCGATCGTCCTCCGAGTCGACGGTGAGAAGGTCTTCGAGGACAGGGTCGAAAGCAACGAAACTGCCGCGATAGACCTGAAGGTACCGATCCAGACGACCCTGACGATCGAGCTGGGCACCGAGGACCCGTTCCAACCCTTCCTTTATCAGCAGTTGGACCCCGGGGGGAATTTTGTGGTCGAGGAGCTCGAAGCCTTGGAGATTGCTATCACCCAAGATAGCCCCAACTTCCAAGATGCATTCTTCCGCAGCAAGATCCCGCAGCACCACGGCAAATTCACACTCAGCTACAGGTTGCCGGGCTGAACCCGGCGCGCCCGCTGCGGGCCTGCCGACCAAGCACGACATGCGAGCAGGCGCCGCCGGGCCACGTGGAGGTAGGGGCGAAACACCCGTCGCCGCCACTCACCGTGGGAGGGCAACGTGCAGCAGTACGACCCAACGGACGCCCAGAAGAACGCTTTCGAAGAAAACGAGGTCGACTTCCGCAGACTTGACGACCACATACGCAGGATCCAAGAAGCCGCCCGAGCGCGACTGACGAACAACGGCTGGGATCCCGATCCAGACGGCGCCATCCCCTGTCTGTCCTGCCCGTGCCCCGACTTTCAGGGCGGCGGCCCGCAGGGGAGATGCAAACGAGTCAGCTGCCGGCACCCACTCATCGACCACGACCTGCCCATCTGAAGCCTGGCCGTCACAGGGCCGAATGGGCGAAGTGGCACCTGCTTCAAAGCCGAGAGATCACAGGATAGTACTTACTGGTACGGAGGGTGACCGTGAACACGAAGCCTGCATGCGGACCTGAGCGCGACCCTGAATTCTTTGCCGAGATCGACAAGGTCTTCACTCAATACCCCGAAGCCGCCCGCAGATATTCGGTGCGTTGCATGAGGCGCGAACTTGAAATACTGAAGGTCGACTTCACCAAGCAAGTGGGGCTGTCACGGGTTGAGGACGGCCGGATCATCACAGAGTTTTACGACCGAGACGACGACGTAGTGCGTTCGGCACACCACGCCTGCTGCGAGTGGCACCATGGCCACTGTTACGAGTGGTGCCTGGAGTAACTCTCTGCACCTTCCCGTGCACCGCCGCGGGACGACACCCAGAGGCATGCCGTTGCTTTGCGATGCCGGTCATCCGGCCGGGTGATGGTGACGGCGTCGGCGACTGCTCCGACGGGCTGGGTCCAGGTACGGTGTTCGGGCCGTTTGAGCAGGTAGTTGGACATCTTGCGTTTGACGCCACGGGTCTGGCTGCCGAGCCGGCGTGGTGGCAGAAGCGCGGTCAGCAGGTCGTCGCGGAGCCGGGTCAGGGCCGTGATCAGGTGCTCAGGGGGAAAAGACGCCGGGTGCGGCGGTGACGCTGCGGCGGGCCGCGCGCAGAGTGTCGGTGAACGAAAGCCGGTCGGGGTCGAGACTGCGGACGGCGGCAGTTCTGACCCGACGGTATTGGGTGATGGGCGCCGGTGGAGGTGAAGGCTCTCCACAGCGGCACCCAGAGGAGCTCCCGGCCGGCCAGGACCAGCATGTCCGCCGTGGTGGAGCGGACCAGGCCGGCGGCAAGAGTGAGGTCCCGTCACACGCTGCAAATGATGGGCAATGCCTGCGCGGGAGCACCATTTCCGTCGCGTTCCTGCGGGTGATTCATTTTCAGGCCGATGGCGAGTTGCCGGGAGGGGATTGCAGAGGGAATATGGGGAGAGGAGCGAAGGCGACGGCCGCACCTCGGAGGGCGGGATCGTCCCAGTACGGAACTCGACGGTGCTCCGTCACATCTTGTGCGGAGCCGTCGAAGCGGCCACTTGCAACTCCTCTGAATCCCTGATCGCGGATCTATGCCAAGCTGCTGCTCGAAACAGCCAGAGAATCGTTCGAGATCAGTTGGAGGATCTCATGTCGTTTCCCCTCGGTAAGCTCTTGCAGCTCAGCGTGGTGAAGTCCCAGGACCCTGACGGGGAAGACCGGGTAGTCATGAGTCGAGTTGGGGGCGTCCAATTCTTGCCTGACCATGGCACAGTTACCGTGCAGCAAGGCGAAGTGTGGGACCTGGAAGACATGGATCTCTTCCTGCCGTTCGCCGAGGCCCACGGCGAAGTTGAAGTTGCCCTACATGCAGTGAATGATGGGACTTCTTTCTCTCTCGGGACAGTATTCCTCCGGGCTGATGAAGCCGGTCAAGGGGAATTTCAGAAGCAGTTTGAAGGTGCAGGGGCTCTCTACAAGCTGAAGTACAAAGTTCTTCCCTGACGCCAGAAGGACCGCCGACCTACGACGAGGCAGCCACCATCTACCTCGATCCGAAGGAAAGGCTGTAGTAGTGAGCCTTTTCCAGCCTCATACCTGCGCTGCTTCTCGGCCTGCTGATGACTGCACGCACCAATCTGTAGCGAGGTCATGACCAGCAGATCCGCAGTCGGTCCTGTCGGCCCAGACGCTTCGCCGAGCATGGTCAGCGGCGCTGACATCCGGGTTGGAAAGGGCTCAGCGCTCCGGCAGCTCCCATGAAGCGAACCAATGGGGGAACGGTCCGGCGGAGGGCGGGAACGCGAACGGCGAGGTGCGGTCGGTGAGCAGGCGCAGCACGAATTCGCCGGTTCCGCAGTCGAAGCGCTGCCACTCACCGCCCAGGTACTGCACCAGAACCGGCCAGTTGTCGGGATCGGCCGGTCCGGTCAGCCAGTGGAAGGTCAGCTCCTGCTCGGAGGTTCCCCATTGGAGCACGCCGCCAGGTGCGGGGTGGATTGGGTATGGCCGGTACAGGTCGGCGTGCCGTGCCATGTCCTGGCCCCAGGAGATCAGATCCGTGCCCAGCGCGCCCGGTACCAGCAGGTCCAGGTACTCGTCGAAACTGCCCGCGCCGAAGGCGTCGACAATGTCCTTGTAGTCACCGGGCAGGGCGGTGCACAGCGCTGTCTCCGTCGCGGCCCAGTCGACGCCGCACCGGTCGGGCTCGGTCCACCCGGTGGCCTCCCGTAGCAACGCCACCCATTCGACACCGGGCGGGCGGGTGAACGCGCGTCGGGCGAGGATCACGACGCGACGCGGGCCATCGGGGGTGGCTGTCACGCCGTATCCGAACCAGTGCCCGGCCAGCACCCAACCGCGCAGCTCCAGCAGCCCGTCCTCCCTGCCGATGGGAAGCCCACCCTC